>DASQAE010000567.1:0-11619 GCA_035635915.1 Burkholderiaceae bacterium
GGTCAAGCAATACAACGTGCATTTCGCCGGCGCATTCTTTGCCGCAATACCGACGCTGATCGTCTACCTGATCTCCGGCAAATATTTCGTTCGTGGGCTGATGGCAGGTTCGGTGAAGGGATAAGCACGATGGCAACGCTCGATCTGATGAACGTGCAAAAGAGCTTCGGCGCGGTCAAGGTCTTGCACGACATCTCGATCGGCATGGCCCACGGTGAATTTCTGGTGCTCGTCGGGCCGTCGGGCTGCGGCAAGAGCACGCTGATGAACATCATCGCCGGCCTCGAGGAGCCGACTGGCGGGATGTTGCGTCTGGCCGGCCGCGATATCACGCAACTGGCGCCAGCCGACCGCAACATCTCGATGGTTTTCCAGAGTTACGCGCTCTATCCGAACATGACGGTCGCGCAGAACATCGCGTTCCCGCTCGAAATGCGCAAGGTCGAAAAAGCCAAGCGCGCCGAGCGGGTGCAGAGCGTGGCCAAGCTGCTGCAGATCGAACATCTGCTCCAGCGCAAGCCGCGTCAGCTTTCGGGCGGCCAACGCCAGCGCGTCGCAATCGGTCGCGCGCTGGCGCGTGAGCCGCAGCTCTACCTGTTCGACGAGCCGCTTTCGAACCTCGACGCGCAACTGCGGCTCGACATGCGCACCGAGATCAAGAAGCTGCATCAACGGCTGGGCGCGACCATCGTCTATGTGACTCACGATCAGATCGAGGCGATGACGCTTGCCACGCGCATCGCGGTGATGAAAGCCGGTGTGCTGCAGCAGCTCGGCACGCCCTACGAGGTCTACAACCGCCCGGCCAATCTGTTCGTCGCGGGTTTCATGGGCTCGCCGCGCATGAACCTGGCGAAGGCGCGCGTCAACGGCAACGGCCACGATCTGGTGCTGGAGATCCAGGTCGGCGACCGACCACGTGTGAGCATTCCACTACCACCGCAATCAAACGCGGTGCAGGCATATGCCGGGCGCGATGTAATAGCCGGTGTGCGCGCTGAAGCGATCAGCTACGTTCGCGCCGGCATGACACCCGTTCCAGGAATGCAGCATGTCGTTACGGCGCGCGTCGAGGTGATCGAGCCAACCGGGGCCGATACGTTGGTGGTGATGAACCTCGGTGGCGAGGAGTTCACCGCCCGGCTCGATCCCGACCTGGACCTGAAACCCGGGCAGGACGCGCAGTTCCTGGTTGATCTGTCGAAGCTGGTCTGCTTCGACCCGTCCACGGAAGCCGCAATCGTCTGAGCGGCCGCGCGCCTTGAAGGACTTTGACGTTGTCATCATCGGCTCCGGTGTCGGCGGCGGCGCGATTGCGCTTAGCTTGATGCCGACCGGCGCTCGCATCCTGCTGATCGAACGTGGACCGCGGCTCGCGCGCGAGCGCCAGAACCGCGACGCCGAGGCCGTTTTCGTCGAGCAGCGCTATCGCACCACCGAAACCTGGTTCGACGGAAAGGGCCGGCCATTTCGACCCGGGCAGTACTACTTCGTCGGCGGCCATACCAAGTTCTACGGCTGCGCGATGTTTCGCCTGCGCGAGCGCGACTTCGAGCTGATCGAACACGAAGAAGGTGTCTCGCCGGCATGGCCCATCCGTTACGCCGATCTCGAGCCGTACTACGGGCAAGCCGAGCAACTGTTCGGTGTGCACGGTCGCAACGGCGACGATCCGACCGAGCCGCCGCACAGCACGCCGTACCCGCATCCGCCGGTGCCGCACGAACCGGTAATCGCGCAGCTCGCTGAGCGCTTGCAAGGGCTCGGCCTACGACCCGCGCCGATGCCGGCGGCGATCGACCTCGGCCCCGAAGGTCGCTGCGAACGCTGCGGGACGTGCGACGCATTTCCTTGCCTCGTCGACGCCAAAGGCGATGCCGAAATTTGTCTGGTGAATCCGGCGCTGCGCCAGCCCAATGTGACGCTGTGGACCGAGAGCCTGGTCACGCGACTCGTCACCGATGAGAGCGGCAAACGAATCGTGGCAGCGCAGGTACAGCGCAAGAGCGGAGGCGACGAGGAGCAGGAGGTCCGTGCCGATTTGTTCGTGCTTGCGGCTGGTGCGATCAACTCGTCGGTGCTGCTGCAGCGTTCCGCCACCCCGCGCCATCCGAACGGGCTCGCCAATCGCTCCGGTGTGGTCGGACGGCATTACATGAATCACAACTGCACGGCGTTCCTGACCATCGATCCGCGACGCGTCAACGACACCAAGTTTCCGAAGACGCTCTCCGTGAACGACTTCTACTTCGGCGGTAGCGCGAGCAAGACGCCGCTCGGCAACCTGCAGCTGCTCGGCAAGATCCAGGAGCCGATGCTGCGCGCGGCAATGAGCTGGGCGCCGCGCGCACTGCGTGCGTGGACTGCGCGCCACAGCGTCGACTGGTACGTGATGAGCGAAGACCTGCCGCACCCGGAGAGCACGGTGCGACCGCACGGCGAAAACTCGATCGAAATGCGCTGGCGCCGCACCAACCTGCGCGCGCACCGGCGCTGGGTCGCGACAGCGCGGCGTTTGCTGAAGGACGCCGGCCTCCCGATCGTGCTCAGCCGCCCATTCGGCGAGGACACGCCTTCGCACCAATGCGGCACCGTTCGTTTCGGCACCGACCCGGCCACGTCTGCCCTCGATCCACTGTGCAAGGCGTGGGACCATGACAACCTGTACGTCGTCGACGCGAGTTTTTTTCCGTCCTCCGGCGCGCTGAACCCCGCGCTCACCGTGGCTGCTCAGGCGTTGCGTGTGGGCGAACATCTGCGCAACGTGGTACGGCGGTGAGTGCGGCCGCAACCGCGACCAGGCCGTTGGCCGTCGTCACCGGAGCGCGACGCGGCATCGGTGCCGCGATCGCTGTCGGTCTCGCACAACGCGGCTTCGATCTCGCACTGACCGATATCGACTCCGGGGGCGCCGACGAGACGTTGGCAGCGATCGCAGGGCACGGTGCGCGCGGCACGCTCTTCGAGTCGGACCTTGGTCGGATCGAAGAACATCGCGCGCTGATCGAACGTTGCGTCGCCTGGGGCGGGCCGATCGCCTGCCTGGTCAACAACGCGGGCATCCCCGCTGCACAGCGTGGCGACCTGCTCGAGGTGAACGCCGAGTCCTACGATCGCGTGCTCGACGTGAACCTGCGCGGCACGTTCTTCTTTACTCAAGCGGCGGCCGCGCATATGGTCGTCACGCAGACGCAGGCTCTACGTTCGATCGTGACGATATCGTCGGTCAGTGCCGAGCTGGCGTCGATCGAGCGCGGCGAGTATTGCGTGTCGAAGGCTGGCCTCGCCATGCTGACCAAGCTTTTCGCATTGCGACTTGCGCCACTGGGCATCGGAGTGTTCGAGGTGCGGCCGGGCATCATCCGCACGCCGATGACAGAAGGCGTCGCCGCAAAGTATGAACAGCGTTTCGCCGAAGGCCTCGTGCCGATGGGGCGATGGGGTTATCCCGACGACGTCGCTCGCGTCGTGGCCGCACTGGCTTCGGGCGAGCTGGCCTTCGCCACGGGTTCGGTCATCAACGTCGACGGTGCGCTGTCGATTCCGCGACTCTGATCGGTGGAGACGTACGACTACATCATCACCGGCGGCGGCTCTGCCGGCTGCGTGCTGGCGTATCGGCTGAGCGCTGACCCATCGATCAGCGTGCTGCTGCTCGAAGCGGGCGGCTCAGACTGGCACCCGTTGTTTCATTGGCCCGCGGGATTCGCAAAGATGACCAAGGGCATCGGCTCGTGGGGCTGGCACACCGTGCCGCAGCGGCACCTGAAGGATCGCGTACTGCGATTCACGCAGGCCAAGGTGATGGGCGGCGGCTCGTCGATCAACGCGCAGCTCTACACGCGCGGCGTGCCGGCGGACTACGACGATTGGGTAAACATCGCAGGCGCTACCGGATGGGGCTATCGCGACGTCCTGCCTTACTTCAAGCGCTCCGAAAACAATCAGCGCTTCGCCAACGAGTTCCACGCGTACGGTGGTCCGCTCGGCGTGTCCAATCCGATCAGCCCGCTGCCGATCTGTGAAGCCTTTTTCCAGGCCGGCCAGGAGATGGGCATCCCATTTAACCCCGACTTCAACGGCGCGGTGCAAGATGGCCTCGGTTATTACCAACTGACGCAACTCGATGCGCGGCGTTCATCCGCAGCGAGCGGCTTTCTCCAACCGGTGCGCACGCGCCCGAACCTCACGGTCAAGATGCATTCACTGGCGTTGCGCGTGATGGTCGAAGGCGGACGTGCAACGGGGGTTGAAATCGTCAGCGCCACAACCCGCACGCCGCATGTCGTGCACGCCAGCCGCGAGGTCATCGTTGCGTCGGGTGCGATCGGCTCGCCGAAGTTGCTGATGCAATCGGGCATCGGCCCAGCGGAACATTTGCAAGCGGTCGGCGTGAAGTGCCTGCACGATCTGCCGGGCGTTGGTTCCAACCTGCAGGATCACCTCGACCTTTTTGTCATTGCCGAATGCACCGGCGATCACACCTACGACAAGTACAACCAGCCGCTGTATGCGGCGTGGGCTGGCATCCAATACCTGTTGTTCAAGAATGGACCCGTGGCGTCGAGCCTGTTCGAGACTGGCGGATTCTGGTACGCCGACTGGGACGCGCCGGTACGCGCGCGTTCGCCTGACATTCAATTCCACCTCGGCCTCGGCTCGGGTATCGAGGCCGGCATGGCCAAAATGCGCAACGCCGGTGTGACGTTGAATTCCGCATATCTACGGCCGCGGTCGCGCGGTACCGTTCGCCTCGCCAGCGCAGATCCTGCCACGGCGCCGCTGCTCGATCCGAACTACTGGTCCGATCCGCTCGACAAGGATCGGGCGCTCAAAGGACTGCGCCTGGCGCGCGCGATCATGAGCCAGCCGGCACTCAAGCGTTATGTGCAGACGGAGATACTTCCGGGAACGAAGGTGACGACGGACGCAGCGCTTTTCGATTACGCGTGCATGAATGCAAAAACGGACCATCACCCGGTGGGCACGTGCCGCATGGGCCCGCCGAACGATCCGGAGAGCGTCGTGACGCCGGACCTGCGACTGATAGGTATCGAAGGCCTGCGCGTCGTCGACGCGTCTGTGATCCCGCTCATCCCGTCGTGCAATACCAATGCGCCAACCATCATGGTCGCCGAGAAGGCAGCCGATCACATCCTTGGACGCGTGAGCTGAAATTGCCTATCCGCCATCTCGTGCTGCTGCGCTTCAAGGACGACACGCCGGATGCCGAGCAGCGCGGCATCGAATCGGCCTTCGCCGCGCTGCCGGCGCAAATCGCCGGCATCACTGGGTTCGAGTGGGGCATGAACAACAGCCCGGAAGGACTCGCCAAAGGTTTCACCCACGCGTTCGCGGTCACCTTCGAAGACGGAGCAGCGCGCGATGTCTACCTGCCCCATCCCGCCCACGTCGCTTTTGTTGCGCGCATGAAACCGTGGCTCGGCGACGTTCTGGTCCTTGACTACTCGGTCTGAGTGCGCACCACTCCATGGCAAACGATATTCGCGTTGGCTTGATCGGGTTCGGTTACGCAGGCAAGACGTTTCACGCGCCATTGATCCGCGCGACTGAAGGCCTGCGCCTGGCCGCCGTGGCCAGCAGCGACGCCGCCAAGGTGCAGGCCGACCTTGGATCCGACGTAGTCGTGACAACGCCAAGCGCGCTGATCGCAAGCGACGACATCGATCTCATCGTGATCGCCACGCCGAACGATTTGCATCATCCGCAGGCGCTCGCCGCCCTGACCGCGGGTCGACACGTGGTGATCGATAAGCCATTCGCACTGAACCTGGCACAGGCGCGCGAGCTCACGTCAGCGGCAGAGGCGCGCGGCCTCGTACTGAGTGTCTTTCACAACCGGCGCTGGGACAGCGACTTCCTTACCGTGGCGCGAGTGCTGCACGAGGGCAGGCTTGGCCGCGTAGTCGAGTTCATTTCGCACTTCGATCGCTACCGGCCGCAGGTCCGTGCTCGTTGGCGCGAGAACGCCGGCCCGGGCGCAGGGCTGTGGATGGACTTGGGACCGCATCTCGTCGATCAAGCCGTGCGGCTGTTCGGCGCGCCATCGGCGATCGCGCTTGATCTCGCCGCGTTGCGCGATGGTGCGTTGTCCGACGATTGGTTTCATGCACAGTTGCGCTGGTCGCAGGGACCTCATGCGGGGTTGCGTGCGCGATTGCACGCGAGCGCGTTGGTAGCGCGTCCCACCGCGCGCTTCGCCGTTCATGGCACGCGAGGAAGTTTCTGTGTGGACGGCCTCGACATTCAGGAGGACGCGCTCAAGGCCGGCCCCGCCAAAGCCATTTTGACTGCGCCGGATTGGGGGCGCGATCCGCGTGCTGCACATCTGTGGTCAGGCGATGACAATGCGGTCCACCATGAGTCGCTGCCGTTACTCAATGGCGCCTATCCCGCTTACTACGCAGCACTGCGGGACGCGGTGCGCGGCATCGGGTTGAACCCGGTAACGCCCGTCGAGGCGATGGCCACACAGGCTCTATTGGAAGCGGGCCTGCAGTCCGCTCGTGAGCGACGCGAAGTCGCCTTGCAAAGCTGACACCCATATTGCACGCGTAATAAGCGCTCGCGTTGTCGACGCAGAGATGTAATGAGCGTTCCGCAAGATCGACGAATGGGAGTTGAACTCGCTTCAGGCGGGACATCCAACACTTCGATCAACAAACTTCTTATTTGCGGAGCCAAAATCATGAAACGCAACAAAACAATCTTTTCGCTTCTCGTAGCTGCAGCACTGTCGTTGCCGTTCGCCGTCTATGCATCCGGCACCCAAGTGCCGGGCTCGAGCGACGAAGCGAGAGTTGCCGCACAGCAGGTGCAGAATCAATCGACGCCTGCGACGCACGAAGAAATTGGCGGCGCTTCGCGTCCGTCGTCGACGGACGCCGCGCGCGCACTCGCAGGCAGGCAGCAAAACGAGGCAAGGCCAGTCGCGATGCCTTCGACTTGCGCTGAGGCAGGAGCCCTGCGTGCACAAGGCTCGACCGACGAAGCGCGCGCCGCGGTTGGCCAGTGCTTGCACCAGGCCTGAGCGATTCACTCGAGACCGGGCGCCGCTTTGCTCAGTTAGAGCGGAATTCCCAGCGTAAAAAGGCGCGCCACGGTGCGCCTGGCTGCGCGAAACAATCGCTCCACGGACTCCACTCGGGGTGGTTGGGCGAATCGGGCGGTAGCCCCGGCTCGAGCGCAAGGCCGGCGTAGCGCGCGTACGTGCCACCGCCGCGGCGCGATACGCCTTCGAGAAAATTGCCACTGTAAAACTGCAGCGCCGGTTGATCCGTGTAGAGCCGCAGCTGGAGTCGGCCATCGGTTGATTCCACCTCGGCCGCCGGCCGCTCGCCACTGCGACACGCGGGGTCGAGCAGGAACGCATGGTCGTAACCGTCGGCCTGGCGCTGCTGACCGCTGGCAAGAAAATCGCGATCGATGCGATGCGCGCGGCGAAAGTCGAAGTCGGCCGGCACCGGAGCGAGCGTACCGAGGGGAATCCGTTGTGCATCGACCGGTACGTAACGATCCGCCGCAATCTGCAACCGATGGCCACGACAATCGGAGTGCTGTGCATCGAGATTGAAGAGCGCGTGATTGGTCAATGCGAGCGGTGTTTCACGCGATACGTCCGCCTCGAAGTCGATTCGCACACTGAAGTCGCTGTCGAGCGCGTAGCGCACGCGCACATCGACCGCGCCCGGAAATCCCTGGTCGCCATCGGGCGAATGCAAGCCAAGCACGATCGCACGTGCATCGGCGCTCAAGACCTGCCAGCGCCGATGATTAAATCCCTCCGGGCCACCGTGCAGTTGATTGCCCCACTGATTGGCGATCAATTGCACGTCTACGCCCTGGCGGCGGTAGCGCGCGCCGCCGATGCGGTTGGCGTACCGGCCTACGGTCGCGCCGAAGCAACCTTCCCCGCCCAGGTAGCGATCGAGATGTTCGTAACCGAGCAGCGCTTCGCGTTGCGTACCGTCGCGCAGCGGCACCTTGCAGGAGACCCAGGATGCGCCGAGGTCGGTGATCTCGACGCGCAAGCCACCGGGGCGTTCGAGCACATGTTGCTGCCCTGCGTTCATCGTATTCGGTGAGCCCGTGTCCATCGCAGGCCCACTCCTATTTGTTCTTGTTGTAGACGTCGATGTAGACCGCAGCCAAAAGCACCAGGCCTTTGATCACCTGCTGGTAGTCGATGCCCACGCCGAGGATCGACATGCCGTTGTTCATCACGCCCATGATGAAGGCTCCGATCACCGCGCCGATGACCTTGCCCACGCCGCCGGAAGCCGAAGCGCCGCCGATAAAACATGCGGCGATCACGTCCAGCTCGAAGCCCAGACCGGCCTTCGGCGTGGCGGTGTTCAAGCGCGCCGCAAACACGAGGCCCGCCAGTGCCGCCAGCACACCCATGTTGACGAACGTATAAAACGCGAGCCGTTCAGTCTTGATGCCCGAGAGCTTGGCGGCTTTCGGGTTGCCGCCGAGAGCGTAGATGCGGCGACCGATCGTGGTGCGATTGGTTGCGAAGTCGTACAGCAGCATCAACCCGCCCATCACGATCAAAACGTTCGGCAGGCCTTTGTACGAGGCGAGCAGGTAACTCAGGAAAACGATGATCGTGGCGAACGCCAGATTCTTCGCCAGGAACAACAACCAGGGCTCTTCCTCCATGCCGTAGCTGATTCGGCTCTGGCGGCTGCGCAGGCGCGACACCAGCATCACCGCGGCGATCACCGCGCCAAGCAGGAACGACGTCAGGCGCACGCCATCGACCGCGAAAAAATCCGGAATGAAACCGGAGCTGATCAACTGGAACTCGGACGGGAACGGTCCAACCGATTGGCCCTGCAGCACCGCCAGCGCCAGGCCCTTGAAGATCAGCATCCCGGCCAGGGTCACTATGAACGACGGAACCTTGGCGAAGGCGATGAACCAGCGTTGTATCGCGCCGATTGCGGCGCCGGTGAGCAGACAGATGATGACCGCGAGCACGAAATTCACTTCGTATTGCACCATCAGCACGGCCGCCAGCGCACCGACGAAACCGCACACCGAGCCGACCGAGAGGTCGATATGCCCGGCGACAATCACCAGCAGCATGCCGAGCGCCATGATGACGATGTAGCTGTTCTGCAGCACCAGGTTGGTCACGTTCAGTGGCTGCAGCAGCGTGCCGTCGGTCGTGAAGTGGAAGAACGCCATGATCGCGAGCAGCGACAACAACATGCCGTACTCGCGCATGTTGTGTTTGAGGTATTCGATGTAGCGCGTCTGCACGGGAGCAGCCGGAGTCGTTCCGGACGTTGCTGCACCGGACCCGCCACCTTCGACCAGGCTTTGTTCGGCCGCGGCCCGACGTTCCACTCAGTGACCTCCTGCTTTCACGATCGCCCGCATGATCTTCTCCTGCGAGGCTTCCGCCACCGGAAACTCCGCAACAAAAGCGCCTTCACACATCACATAGATCCGATCGCACATGCCGAGCAGTTCCGGCATCTCGGACGAGATCAGGAGAATGCACCTGCCCTCGTCCGCCAGCTTAGCGATGATCGAGTAGATCTCGAATTTGGCGCCGACGTCGATGCCGCGCGTCGGCTCGTCGAGCATAAGCACCTTCGGGTCGGCGAACAGCCACTTGCTGAGCACCACTTTCTGCTGATTGCCGCCCGACAGGTTGATCACCTGCTGGAACACGCTGGCACAGCGGATGTTGAGCTTGCGCCGGAAGTCCGATGCCACCACGAACTCGCGCCCGCGATCGACGACGCCGCGTGGCGCCACCGCGGGCAGGTTGGCGAGGGTCGTGTTCTTGCTGACTTCATCGTTCAGAACCAGGCCCGCGGCTTTGCGATCCTCAGTCACGTAGGCAATGCCGTGCGCGACCGCCTTCTCGATCGTGCTGACATCGATCTCCCTGCCCTCGCGCAAGACCTTGCCGCTGATGCGCCGCCCGTACGAGCGGCCAAAAAGGCTCATCGCGAGTTCCGTGCGCCCCGCTCCCATCAGGCCGGCGATGCCGACGATTTCGCCGCGACGTACGTTCAGGTCGATGCCCTTGATCACCGGCCGCGCAGGATGCAGCGGATGGTGCACGCGCCAGTCCTTGACCTCGAATACGGTTTCCCCGAGGTTCGGGGTGCGGCGCGGATAACGATCCGCGATCGGGCGGCCGACCATGCTGCGGATGATGTGGTCCTCGCTCACCGGGCCCGCGCGACAGTCGAGCGTTTCGACGGTCACGCCATCGCGCAGGATGGTGATCGAATCCGCCACCTTGGCGATTTCATTCAGCTTGTGTGAAATGAGGATGCACGAGATGCCGTGCGCCTTCAGATCAAGCAACAGGTCGAGCAACGCGTCGCTGTCGCTCTCGTTCAAACTGGCCGTGGGCTCGTCCAGGATCAGCAGTCGGACCTCCTTGGCAAGCGCCTTGGCGATCTCGACCAGTTGCTGCTTGCCCACGCCGAGATCGCCGATGACCGTGTTCGGCGCTTCCGCAAGCCCGACCTTCTTCAGCAACGCCTGGGTTTTTTTGAACGCCGCGGCGAAATCGATGATGTGGGCGCCCAACGCGCCGCCACGCACCGGCTCGTTGCCGAGGAAGATGTTCTCCGCAATCGAGAGCTGCGGCACCAGCGCCAGCTCCTGGTGAATGATGCTGATGCCGAGTCTTTCGCTGTCGGCCACGTCGCGGAAGCGACGGGTCTCGCCCTGGAAGCGAATCTTGCCCTCATAGGAGTCGTGCGGATAAACACCGCCGAGCACCTTCATCAGTGTGGACTTGCCGGCGCCGTTTTCGCCGACCACCGCGTGAATCTCGCCGTTGCGTACGACCAGATTGACGTTGTCGAGCGCTCGCACGCCGGGAAATGTCTTGGTGATCCCCTGCATTTCGAGGATCGCCTCCATGCTGTCTCCTTGCTCAGGCCGGACGCGGGGTGCGCGCGCAGCAACACGCCGTGCGCACACGCACGGCACCCGTGGCGTCGCCGCCGACAGCTGCTACTTTAGCTGGCTCTCCTTGTAGTAACCGCTGTCGACGAGCACTTTTTTCCAGTTGGACATGTCGACGGCCACCGGCTTGAGCAGATACGACGGCACGACCTTGGTGCCGTTGTTATAGGTCTTGGTGTCGTTGATCTCGGGCTGCTTGCCTGACAGAACCGCATCGACCATGCCGACCGTGACCCGGGCGAGATCACGCGTGTCCTTGAACACCGTGGACGCCTGTTCGCCGCGCAGCATCGACTTGACCGACGGAACTTCAGCGTCCTGTCCCGTCACGACCGGGCAGGCCTGCTGCTTGGTGCAGTAGCCGACGCCCTTGAGCGACGACAGGATGCCGATCGACAATCCGTCGTAAGGCGAGAGCACCGCATCCACCTTGTCCTTGCCGTAGAAAGCCGACAGCAGGTTGTCCATGCGTGCCTGGGCGACCGCGCCGTCCCAGCGCAACGTGCCCACCTTGTCCATCCCGGTCTGCTTGCTGCGGATCACCAGCTTGCCGCTGTCCAGATATGGTTTGAGCACGCTCATCGCGCCGTCGTAGAAGAAAAAGGCGTTGTTGTCGTCGGGCGAACCGCCAAAGAGCTCGATGTTGAATGG
>DASQAE010000568.1:0-3765 GCA_035635915.1 Burkholderiaceae bacterium
ATCCAGATCAAGCACGCGCGCGAGCACAACCTCAAGGGCATCGATGTCGCCATCCCGCGCGACACGTTTACGGTGATCACCGGTGTTTCCGGCAGCGGCAAGTCGACGCTCGCGTTCGACATCCTCTTCAACGAAGGACAACGCCGCTACCTCGAGTCGCTCAATGCGTACGCGCGCTCGATCGTGCAGCCGGCCGGCAAGCCCGACGTCGATGCGATCTACGGCATTCCGCCGACGGTGGCGATCGAGCAGCGCACTTCGCGCGGCGGGCGCAAGTCCACCGTCGCGACCATGACCGAGGTCTATCACTTCCTGCGCCTGCTCTACGTCAAGCTCGGTGTCCAGTATTGCCCCGACTGCAAGGTACCGGTGTCACCGCAGAGTTTCGAGGCGATCGCGGCGGCCATCTTGCGCGACCTGAAGGGCCAGCACGTCGGCGTGCTGGCGCCGCTCATCGTCAACCGCAAGGGCTACTACACCGATCTTGCGAAGTGGGCCTCCAACAAAGGCTACAGCCACCTGCGCGTCGACGGACGTTTTGTGGCGACGGCCAAGTGGCCGCGGCTCGACCGCTTCAAGGAACACACCATCGAGTTGCCGGTCGGTGATCTGATCGTCGCCGCGAACAATGAAGCGCAGCTGCGCGCGCTGCTGCAGACAGCGCTCGAGCATGGTCACGGCCTGGTCAACGTCGCCTGGCCACTCGGAAAATTGCAGGCGGCGCTTGCCGGCCCGCCACGCGCCGCTGCGAATGGCACCGCGCCCGGTGTCGAGGTCGATCTCGAGCATCGAGTGTTCTCCACCAAACGCGCCTGCCCGTCGTGCGGCAATTCGTTCCCTGAGCCGGATCCGCGTCTTTTCTCCTACAACAGCAAACACGGTTGGTGCCCTGAATGTTTCGGCACCGGGCTCAAGCTCACCGGCTTCGACGCCGAGCAGACCGGCGAGGAAGTGTGGTGGAACGCGTGGTACGAAGGCGAGACGGTCGCGTGCGAGTCGTGCCAGGGGCAACGCCTGAACCGGGTCGCGCTCGCGGTGCGGTGGCAGGACCGTTCGATCGCGCAACTTGCGGCGGGCTCGGTCAGCGATGCCAAGGTGCTCTTCGGGCAGTTGCAATTGCAAGGCCGCGACGCGCAGATCGCACGCGACGTGCTGACCGAAATCCACTCGCGGCTCGATTTTCTCGAGGAAGTCGGGCTCGGTTATCTCGCGCTCGACCGCGCAGCGCCCACGCTCTCGGGAGGCGAAGCACAACGCATCCGGCTCGCAGCTCAGCTCGGCTCGAACCTGCAAGGCGTCTGTTATGTCCTCGACGAGCCGACGATCGGGCTGCATCCACGCGACAACCGCATCCTGCTCAATGCCCTGACCAAACTCGAGCGGCGCGGCAACACGCTGGTGGTGGTCGAACATGACGAAGACACGATCCGGCGCGCCCAGCACATCATCGACATCGGCCCCGGTGCGGGTGGGCGCGGCGGGCGAGTGGTTGCGCAGGGCACACTCGACCAGATCATGGCGGCCGAAGAGTCGATCACCGGCCTGTACCTGCGCACGCCGCTTCCGCACCCGGCTGCGCCGACACGGGCGGTGAAGAAAGACCACCCGCGCCTGCGGGTGCGCGGCGCGCGCATGCACAACCTGCAGAGCGTCAATGCGGACATTCCGGTCGGTCGCCTATGTGTGGTGACCGGTGTATCGGGTAGCGGCAAATCGACGCTGGCGCGCGACGTGTTGTTGGCAAACCTGCAGCGCGCAGTGGGTGAGAACGGACGGCGCAAGTTCGACGGCCAGTGGATCGGCTGCGACACGATCGAAGGTTTCGAGCAGATCGAACGCGTGCTCGAGGTCGATCAGACTCCGATCGGCAAGACACCTCGTTCCTGCCCTGCGACGTACGTCGGCTTCTGGGACACGATCCGCCGGCTGTTCGCCGACACCGCGGAGTCGCGCGTGCGTGGTTACTCGGCGTCGCGGTTTTCGTTCAACACCAGCGGTGGCCGCTGCGAAGGGTGCGAGGGCCAGGGCCTGCGCACCATCGAGATGAACTTCCTGCCCGACGTCAAAGTGCTGTGCGATGTCTGCGGCGGCCGGCGCTTCAACCGCGAGACGCTCGGCATCCATCTGCGCGGCAAAAGCGCAGGCGACGTGCTGGCGATGGAGATCGACGAGGCAGTGCAGTTCTTCGGCGCGTCACCGTCGATCGCGCGCCCGCTGCAGCTCCTGTGCGACGTCGGACTTGGATACCTGACGCTTGGCCAACCCTCGCCCACGCTGTCGGGTGGCGAGGCACAGCGGATCAAACTCGTGACCGAACTCGCGAAGGTGCGCCTCGATGAGGGGCTGATACGCACCGGCCGGGCGTATCGCGCACCACACACGCTGTATGTGCTCGACGAGCCGACAGTCGGGCTGTCGATGCACGACGTGGAAAAGCTGATCCGCGTGTTGCATCGACTCGTCGATGCGGGCAACACGGTGGCAGTGATCGAGCACAACCTCGACATCATCGCCGAAGCAGACTGGGTGATCGATCTGGGACCGGAGGGCGGGGCCGGCGGCGGGAAAGTCATCGCCCAGTGTTCGCCACAGGAGCTGGCGAAACGGGCGACGCACACGGCGCAGGCACTAAGAGAGTTCCTACGGCCTAGATAACAAGGACTCCCTCCCCTGCGAAGCGGGGGAGGGTTAGGGTGGGGGCCGAAGTGCCAAGTCTTCAATGCAACGACCGCAGATGCGCAATCCGCTTGCGCGTCCCCGGATGCGTCGCCGTATCCATCTGCATGCCGAACTGCGTGAGCGCGCCGACCACATCGTCGAATTCGTAGCCGAGCGAGCGCATCGTCTGGAACGCGAAGGCATCGGCCGCCAGTTCCTGCGCATGTGAAAGCTGCGAAGCTTCGCGCCCGAGCACGCCGGCGATTGCGTCGGTGTGCTGCTGCACGACTTCGCCCGGAATGTGCTTCATGTAGAGCTGCTCGAATTGCTGCCAGTGCCCGAGTACCGCGTGACCGATCTCGTGCGCCAGCAGGAACAGGCGCACCGCTTCGGGCACCTGGGCCAGCGATTCGTTGGCGACGATGGTGTGGCCGAGCAGGCACTCGGCGATGATGGGCCCGGTGACGACGCGCATTTCGATGGCGCGGTAAGAGCTGAACCGTTGCGCGAGTTGATCGAAGCTGCTGCGCACGACTACTGCGTTCGGGCTTTCGTTTTCTGCGAAGGACATCGCCGCGAGACGCACCGTTTGCGAACGCTCGAGCACCTCAACGATGTCCTGGCACCAGGTGGGTGCGCTGATCGCCAGTCCGAGAAGAAAAATCCAGGTACGCATGAAGACGCCTCCAGCTGCATTGCCCAGTCCCGCTCCTTGGCTAGGTTCAATGCAACGAATGTGCCTTCACGCTGGATTTCGCAACCGTGACCTTTCGGCAGGAACCGAAACGCGCAACAGCCAGAAACCTTCTTATCCGGAATACCCGCGGAGTCGAACTCTCAGCGTGTGAAGCGGATGTGGCCAGTGGACCATAGGAGGGTGTGCCTCATCAGCCTGATAAGCACGCTGATTTAGGCGGACTCTGCGGCACGAATACATTGAACCCGCGCGGGTTCGCTTTCGACCTACGCACAACTTCGCCTTCTGCCTACGCAGAGGTACTGAGCGACGCTCAGTGGCGCAAAGAACTCGGCCGCGTCAGTGCGCCGACGAGAAGACCAGGCCGGCGTCGTCCGTCGCATAGACGATGGCGACTCCATTGCGATCGA
>DASQAE010000569.1:0-2137 GCA_035635915.1 Burkholderiaceae bacterium
AGTACCAGCACCATCGTCTTCTGCGATTCGTCGTCGCGCGCGAGGTCGAGTGCCGCACCCAGATCGAATACGGGCACCGGGTTGCCGCGCAGGTTCATCACGCCGGCGAGCCAGCGTGGCGCGTTCGGCATGGCCGCGACGGCGCGCGCCTCGACCACCTCTGATCCGGTGTCGAGTTTGATCAGCAGGCCGAGTGAACTGACACGAAAGCCGTAGCGCACACGCTGCTCGTCGCGGGCCAGAGTCGGCCCAAGCAGCGCGCCCGCCGGCGGCGCAAAACGCGTGAGCGCTGCGCTCGGCACCAGCATGGCGGGTGCGTCCATGGCGGTAAGGATCGGAAGCGCGGCGCCGCTCAGGCGGCCGCGACTTTCAGTTGCTCGACGACCTGCTCGGGACGCGCGGGTTTGACGATGTAGCCCTTGGCGCCTTGCAGCTGACCCCAAACCTGGTCTGCCTTCTGTCCCTTGCTGGTCACGAATACGACCGGAATGCTCTTGGTCGCCGGATCGGCAGCCAGTTGCCGGCAGGCTTCGTAGCCATCCATGTCCGGCATCACGATGTCCAGGAACACCACGGCGGGTTTCTCCGCCTTCGCCTTGGCAACCGCTTCGACGCCGTTGCTGGCAGTGATCACGAAGCAGCCGAGATCGGAAAGGATGGTCTTCATGTTGTTCACGTCGACGGTTGAATCGTCGACAACCAGCACTTTCTTGCTCACGTGTATTTCTCCCCGAAAAAATTGAAAAGCGTTACGCAGCCATGGGCCGCGCGTAGTCGAGCTTGAGTCCGTCAGCCGAACCAGCAGACAGGTATTTGGTCAGGACCGCTTCGAAGTCGGCCTGATTGACCGGCTTGACGAGATAGTTGTCGCAGCCTGCGAGCGAACCGCGCAGGCGATCGAACGGCGATGACTTGCTGGTCAGCATCACCACCGGCGTGCGTTTGGCGCCGAAGCCCTTCTTGATCGCCTTGCACACCTGATAACCGTCGGTACCCGGCAGCACAACGTCGAGCAACACCAGATCGAACTCACGCTGCGCGATCGCGTCGAGCGCGTGTTCGCCGGTCGCGACCAGTGTCGTGTCGACATCGCGTCCGCGCAGCACGATCTCGAGCTGCTTGCGCACTGTGGGGCTGTCGTCGACGACCAGCACCGCCTGGCGCGGATGCGGCACGGCGGCAGCCTGCGGGTCGAGCGGCAGCAACGATTCAGCGGGGGGAGCGATCGGCATCAACGTCCGCGGGCCAAACCGCTCGACATTGGTTGCGACTTCATCCAGCGCGGCCAGAAGGCGCGAGGCCAGCAGCGGGCGCCGTAACACTTTTTGCGCGGCCGACTTGCCCTGGGTCTCGATCGCAATCACGGGCCGCATCTGTTGCGGGTCGCTCGCGCGCCAACGGCTCACTGCCTCGCCATGATCGATATCGACGAGAAAAAGATCCGCCACGGAGCCGTCGGCGACAAGTTCAAAACTGACCGCACGGCTCGAATGACAGCTCAGCACGCTGATGCTGCGCAGAACGCTCTGCTCATTCGGCTTCAGACCAAAGGCGGCAACCCGTAGAACGCGCTTTCCCATAACCTTCCAATCGAACAATGTCCGGATGCGATATGGCGCGGCTACTCACCGGTTGCGGCCGCTGGGGCTGCCACTGCCGGCGAGGTAGGACCGGACTTCCGGACCACTGCCGTAATTACGGTATCTACTGGCTTTCCCCTAAATGGAGAAAAGCGTTCGGTTGGACGGCCAATTCGGGCGTGAGCCGATGCAGGCCACAACACGCCGCGAGCGGTGCACCTGAAAGCGGGCTGAACGCCGCAAAACCGGCTGAAATCGGGAAGCACTTTGGCAAGCTGTCGAGGCAGTCCGGCGAAGCGCGCGGGCTAGCCCTTGACTGCGCCTGCAGTCAATCCGGACACTCGCACTGATGAAGCTCGCCCAGATCCGCCGGCACGCCCTGTCGATGCCCGAGGTGAGCGAGCAGCCTCACTTCGAGGCGCCCAAGAGCCTGCTGCGTCAAGCTGCTCCTGCGCGGCGGCGCGCCTCATGAGGGCGAGAAGCGCGAAGAACTAGGCGGCGGCAACGAAACATGCGCGCACAGATCGCCCGCGGCGCGGGATGGATGCTCCTATTCA
>DASQAE010000570.1:0-2399 GCA_035635915.1 Burkholderiaceae bacterium
CTGCTCGCACGCCTGGCGGAGTATCCGGAGGTGCTGCGCGCAGCGGCGGACGAGCTGGCACCGCACCAGGTCGCGTTCTATCTGAAGGATCTCGCGGCCGATTTCCACGGCTTTTACAATGCAGAACGCGTGCTCGTCGACGAGTCGACCGTACGCGACGCACGCCTCGCGTTGTTGGCCGCCACGCAGCAAGTACTGCACAACGGGCTCGCCATCTTAGGTGTGTCGGCACCCGAACGAATGTGAGATGCAGATGAGTAGCAGGCAGCGCGAACGCGGCAACACGGTGATCGGTTTTACGGCGGGGCTCGTAGGGGGCCTTTTGATCGCGGTTGCAGTGGCGCTTTACATGACCAAGGCGCCGGTGCCTTTCATGAACAAGGTGCACCGGCCCACCGAAAATGTGAAACCGGGAGCGAATGGCAAGCTGCCGGACCCGAACACGGCGCTTTACAGCAAGCCGATCGAGCCGCCTAAAGTCGATCCGGGCAAGGCAAACGCCAAGACCGATCCGAAGGCGGCGCCGCCACCGCCGGAACAGGGCGTGGCAAAGGCCGATACACCGGCCGCGGTCGAAACCACCCGGTATCTGCTGCAAGCGGGCGCGTTCAGGACGCCCGATGACGCCGACGCGATGCGCGCAAGACTGGCTTTGATGGGCCTGGACGCCCGCGTGTTCCCGATCGAACAAGATGGCAAGACGCTTTATCGCGTCCGGATGGGACCTTACGGGCAGATCGATGACATCAACCGCATCCGCAAGGATCTGGCTGAAAACGGCATCGACAGCCAGATCGTCAAGCTCAAGTAGCCCGGTGCTCCGATACGTCGGCGCGCGCGCCCGTTCATGCGTTAACGGTTTCGAACCCCGAACCCAGGAAAGGTCTTTCATGAAGCTCCACCTCGATCGGCGTCGGCTGCTTGGCATCGGCGCCTTGCTGCCGTTCGTCGCGCGCGCGCAATCGCGCGGCCCGGTAGAGGGCACCGACTTCAAGCTCGTACAGCCGCCGCAACCGGTCGAATCGGGCAACAAGGTCGAGGTGCTGGAGTTCTTTTACTACCTCTGCCCGCACTGCTACTCATTCCGCCCGGAACTCGAGGCGTGGCGCAAGAAGATGCCGTCCGACGTGGACTACCGCCGCATCCACATCAACTGGGACAACAGCAATCTGAATCACACCAAGATGTACTACGCGCTGGAGCAACTCGGCCGCATCGGCGACATGCACGAGAAGATCTTCGACGCCATTCACGTGGCCAAAAAACGTCTGCTCGACCCCAACGAGATCGCGGACCTGATGGCGGCCAACGGCATCGATCGCAAGCAGTTCCTGGAGATGTTCAACTCGTTCACGGTCGCCTCGCGGGTCAACAAGGCCGGGCAGACCTGGCGTGCGTACAAAGTCGACGGCACGCCGACGATGAGCTGCGATGGCAAGTTCCTCACATCGCCGTCGATGGTCGGAAGCACCTCCGGCTGCCTGGCGGTGCTGGACTTCCTGATCCAGCGCGCGCGCGGCGAACACGGCAACGTCAAGAAGTAGCCGGCGCAGTCAACCCCAACTCGCATGAACGTTTTTATCACCGGCGCCAGCAGCGGCATCGGTGCAGCGCTTGCACGCGAGTACGCGACACGCGGAGCGCAGCTCGGACTGGTCGCGCGCCGCCAGGCAAAACTCGACGAACTGGCGCGCACGCTGCCCGGCACCCATCACTGCTACGCCGTTGATGTCACCGATCGCGACGCGTTGATCGCGGCTGCGCGTCAGTTCGAAGCCGTGACCGGCGGTGCCGACGTCGTGATCGCGAACGCCGGCATCTCGATCGGCGTGCTGACCGAGTATTACGAAGACCTGGAAACGTTCAGCCAGGTGCTGCTAACGAACGTGGTTTCGATCGCCTACACGTTCCACCCGTTCATCGCATCGATGCGCAAGCGCCGCGCCGGCAAACTGGTCGGCATCGCAAGCATCGCCGGCATCCGCGGCCTGCCAGGTTCCGAGGCCTATTGCGCGTCCAAGGCGGCCGCGATCAGCTACCTCGAGAGCCTGCGGGTCGAATTGGGTCGCGATGGCATCCGCGTGCTCACGATCGCGCCGGGTTTCGTGCGCACGCCGCTGACTGCGCGCAATCCGTACTCGATGCCGTTCTTGATGGATGCGGACAAGTTCGCGCGTGCCGCCGTCGATGCAATCGCCGCGGGCCGCAGCTACAGCGTGATCCCGTGGCAGATGGCGATTCTCGCCAAGGTCTTGCGTGCGCTGCCCAACTGGCTGTACGACCGCGTGATGGCGCGCCGGCCGTACAAGCCGCGCAAGGCGCGCGCCGAGTGACGGGCGCGCCGACCCCATCCCCCTCCCGGCCTCCCCCTTGAAGGGGGAGGAGGTCGTTTCTCCCTC
>DASQAE010000571.1:0-8258 GCA_035635915.1 Burkholderiaceae bacterium
TCGACGGTCTCGAAGTTCACCGTTTCACCGGGTGCGATTTTCAGGCACGGCGGGAACGCGTTGTTCCAGCCGTGATGGACGTGTGCCTTGTGGATCGTGTGGCCGCCGAGTTCGCCCATGGTTCGATCTCCTAGACCGCAACGGTCAAGGCGCCATCGATGACCAGGTTGGCGCCGGAAATGCGGCTTGCAGCCGGGCTGGAAATAAACACGACGCCGTTCGCCACCTCGGCCGGCGTGCCGAACTTGCCGGTCGGATTGACCTTGAGCGTCGATGCGAAAAGATCCGGCATGTTCTTTTCGATCGTCTGCCAGATCCCGCCGTCGAAGTAGGTATTGCCCGGCGACACGCAGTTCACGCGAATGCCCTTGCCGACCAGTTGCCGGCTCAATCCCTTGGCGTAATGAATCAGCGCGGCTTTCAGCGCACCGTAAGAGCCTGCGGCGAAATCAACCTCGAAGCCGGAAACGCTCGAGATGAGAACGACGGACGCGCTCTTGGATTTTTCGAGGAACGGCACCGCTGCGGTCACTGCGTTCACGGTGTGCATCATGTCCGTGCGAAACGCGCTTTCCCACGTTTCCGGCGTGTTGCCGACTGCAAGTGCGCTCACGTTGCACACCAGGGCATCGATGCCGCCCAGTTCGCCCGCAGTCGACGTGATCCATGAGGTCAAGGCGCCAGCGTCGGCGACGTCGAGCGCGCGCCCGAACGCTTGCACGCCCTTGCTCTTCAGTGAAGCGACTGCCGCCGCTACATCCTCCGCATTGCGCGCGCAGATCGAGACATTGGCGCCTTCGCCCGCGAAGGTGTCGGCGATGGCGCGGCCGATGCCTTTGCTGCCGCCGGTGACGACTACACGTTTACCTTTGAGTCCGAGATCCATTTCGTTGCTCCCGCTTGGAGTGGCGGCATTGTGAACCTACTCGCTATTGCTCACGGGACGATCCGCAGCAGATGCGAGTCCGGTCCACGGATGTCCAGCGCGCGGCCGTTTGCGTCGACCGCCTGCGCACTGATCTCGATCGACGTGACGGCCGGGGCCCCGCCCAGCGCCTGGAAGCGCAAGACGGTGGGCTTCGCCGCACCTGCGCTCGCAGCGGCAGCGATCCGCACCGAAATTCGCCCCGGCGTGCCGTCTCCATCGACCGCGTTCAAAAGCGCAGCGTCATATGTCAGCACCACGGTCGCACTGGCGTTCTGACCGCGCGCCGCAAGCACGGTCAGGGCAATCGGAAATTCCTGCTCCGCCGCGATCTGCTGCGGAGCGTTGAACGTCAAAGCGAGCGCCTCGGTGCTCGTGGCAGAGAACGACAGCACGCGCTGCGTACCGAGCGGCAGGTACGTGAGCACGATGCGGTTTTCCTCGATCGCATCGACGCGGTAATCGCTGTCGAGGTTTTCGCCGACGTGTGCGGCGTACGACGATTGATCGCGCGAAAGGAAAACCGTGGTGTGACCATCCTGCGTCCACTTGCCCAGATACGCGAACGGAAGCGGCGGTGCCGCCGCATCCTTGCCGGGCACAGGACCCGCAAGCGCGGCGCCACCAAGAGCCGCGAGAGCGACCCACGCAGAAGCGACGATCTTCTTCTTCAACGCATCGCCTACGGCTGCTTGTACGGCTCCACCTGGGTTGCTCGCATCGAATAGCCGACATCGAGCTCAGAAGAGCCGTCCGTGATGAACACCGCCTTTTTCGACGCGCTGGCAGCGATCCGCCCCGTCACCCAGACGGCGTCGAACATTCCCGTGACTGCGACCGGTTTCTCCGGTTTCACATGCACGATCTGGTTCGCGGGTGGCGGAGGGGTATGGATGCACGCGCCCGCCCAAGGCACGAGCAGGAATTCCGTGACTTCCTTGCCCGCAAATTCGAGCGGCAGCAGATAACCCGCCATTCGTACCTGCTGTCCGTCGAGCGCCGGGTTGACGGCACTGGCCAGCGCGCGCTGCCTGGCGGCGATCTCATCGCGCTGCGCCAGGAGGCGGTCGACGTTGACGCCGGCCTGCTGAAGTCTGGCAATCGCATTGCGTTCGCTCGAAGTTTCCTGCGCCGTGACGGCCGCGCCACGTGCCCTGCGATCGCGCACCACCGCAACGTCGACCAGTGCTTCGAGTTGCTCGGGAGAGAGGGTCGCGAAAGGATTCTCGGCTGCGGATAACTTGAGCGTCAGGTTTTCCCAGCCGATCTGGCGTGGCCCTTCAGCGCCGGAGACCGAAGCCGCGAGCGCGCAACAGAACGCAAGCACGTAGCGCGAGAAATTCGCTCTCATTGTGCCGTCCCGCATCACATCCTTATTGTCATTCCGTCAGCAAGTGAATAACGATATATCCGGTACGCCGGCAATACGCCGACCAGGCCGGCAGCGACGACGATCGAGAGCATAAGGCCGGCCTCGCGGGGCGTGGGCCAACCCGGCTCGACGAAGAATCCGAGATGCGACTGCAGCCACGGTCGCGCGAGCAGCACGCCAACGTCGAGTGCGATGCCACCGAGCGCGACGCCGATCACGGCTAGGAGCGTCGCCTCGCCGAGGATCAATCCGAATATCTGCGCCGGTCGTGCGCCGACGGAACGCAATACGGCCATCTCACGCCGGCGTTCGGCGAGGCTGGTGAGCAGCGCGACCAGCATGCCGGCCAGACCCACGACGACCACCAGCACCGACATCGCAAGCAACGCACGTTCGGCCGTGCCAACGACCTCCCACACCTCGAGCAGCGTCACACCCGGCAGGATGGCGGTCAGCGCTTCGCGCGCATAGTCGTTCACCACTCGCTGCAACGACAGCGCGCCGCCGCGCGTTTTCAGGCCAAGCAGGAAAGCGCTGATTGGGCGCGCTTCGGGATCGGACTGCTGCCGAGGCCGCATTTTCTGTACGGCAGCAGCGAGTGGGTCGTGCGCCGCTTCATCGGCGCCGGTGTGGATGAGATCGATGCCCTCCAGCGGAACATGGATCGTCCGATCGACCGGCGTGCCGGTGGGGGCAAGGATGCCGACCACGCGGAAAGGATGTTCCTTGTGCAACGACGATTCCATTTCGCCGCTGCCGTGCGCAATGACGATCGGCTGGCCCAGGCCGTAACCCAGTGCTTGCGCTACCTCGGCGCCCAGCACAGCGTCGCGCGCGTTCTCGAAACGCGCGCCGTGCGCAAACGCGAGCTTGTGCTCGCGTGCGAAGCGCAAATGCTCGAAATAATCAGGCGTGGTTCCCAGCACGCGGTAGCCACGGTGCGAATCGCCGAGCGAGAGCGGGATCGTCCACGCCACCTCGGGTCGCGCCGCAATCTCGCGATAGCTGTCCCAGCGGACGTTGTTGTTGGGATTGCCGATGCGAAAGACGGAAAAGAGCAACAGGTGCATCGGGCTGCTGCGGGCGCCGACGATGAGATCCGTCCCGGAGATCGTGCTGGCAAACGCCTCGCGCGATTGCTCGCGGATGCGTTCGACACCGAGCAACAGCGCAACGGCGAGCGCGATCGAGAGCACCGTCAGCACGGCGGTGAACCGGCGATTACGCAAGCTCTTGAGGGCGAGGTTGAGGATCATGAAGGCTTGCGGAGACATCGATCGTGCGATCGAAGCGCGGCGCGAGCGCGACATCGTGGCTGGCGAAAACCAGCGTGGCCGCCGCGCGCTCGCATTCGCGGAACAGCAGTTCGAGGAACGCCGCGCGCCGATCGGCATCGAGTGCAGAAGTCGGTTCGTCTGCGAGCACCAGGTCGGGTGCGCCGATGAGCGCGCGCGCGGCGGCAACACGCTGCTGCTGTCCGACGCTCAGCTCGGTTACCGGCCGGCGCAGAACCTCGGCATCGCCCATGTCCAGATGGTCGAGCAGGCGCCGCCCCTCTTCCTCCACGTCGGATGTGGTGCGTTTCGCCTTTGCGGTGCGCGCAGCGGAAAAGCCGCAGGGCAGGCACACATTTTCGAGCACAGACAAATAAGGAATGAGATTGAACATCTGAAAGATGTAGCCGATGTGAGCGGCGCGGAAACGATCGCGCTCGGCATCACGCAGGGCGCCGAGGTCGGTGCCAAGCACGCGGATCGTCCCCGCCTGCGGCGTCACCACGCCCGCGAGAAGGCTCAGCAGTGTCGATTTGCCGCTGCCGCTCGGCCCACGCAGGAACACGCGCTCGCCACGCGCGACGCGCAACGACGCGACGTTTACTACTGGCCGCGTAACCGCAGGCCAGGAGAAAACGACTCCGGAAAGCTCGACGACGATTGCGCTGCCTGCGTGACCCACCGCTCTTACCGTCGTGCGCGCAGGCAGCCATGGAGGGGCCGCCCATCGCGCACGGATATCGGCTCAGCTTAGCGGCACGGGTCCGGATTGTGATGGTGTGATCGGCCGTGCCACTCGTGCCGTTTGCGCTAGCGGTCGTCGCTCGGGTTGAACACCTGCGGCACCATGAAGTCGTTCGGATCGACCAGCAGGCGGAAAAGATTTTCGCGAGATCCGATAAGTCGGCGCGGTTTTCGAAAAGTCGTCGTCAACGACGTCGCGCGTGGCGCACGTCGCGGTCAGATCGCGTGGATAACGATCGCGTCAGGCTCGCGCCGAGGACGAGCGATAGCGCGACGGACTCACGCCTGTCGCTGCACGGAAACGAAGCGAAAGTTGCGGCGCGTTCTTGAAGCCGCAGTCGCACGCGATCTGGCCGATCGGGATACGCGTCTGCGCCAACAGCTGGCGCGCCTTGTCGACCCGCTTCTCGATCACGTACTGATACGGCGTAGTGCCGCAGGCGGCACGAAACGATCGCAGAAAGTGATCCTCCGACATGCACGCCACCGCGGCGAGCTGGGCGAGATGTATGTCGTCGCCGAGATGGATCTCGATGTAATCCTGCACCCGCCGCAACAGCGCGTTGCGCAACGGCGGTATGCGGCGCGCGCGTTCGAGCGCCTTCAAGTCACCGCGATCGGCATCCGAATGCCATTCGAGCAAATGGCGTAACAGGATCGATTCGGTTTCGGCAAGAAACAGCGGATCGGCCGGATCGGGTTCGCGCGCTGCATGCGCAATCTCGCTGTTGAGCATCTGGAAGTACGCACTGAGCCACGGATCGCGAACGCCGACAAATTCGCGCATCAGGTGGCTGAGGTCACTGCCGAACGCCTTGCGCGAGAAATCCTGCAACGCGGTGCGCGGAATGTAGATATGCACCACCTCGCAGCGACCGTCGATCAACCAGTCCACGTCCTGAGCCGGATTCATCAGCGACACCGCGCCGAGCATCGGGCGTTTGCGCATGCTGCCGTCGGCCAGGCTGCGAACGATCGTTGCCGATCCGGCGGCGCGGAAGCCGAGCACGAGTTCGCGTAACGCGCAGGACTTCAACGTCGTCAGGCCGCTGAAATTCCACCGCGCCGCCGACAGGCGAGCGCCCCACGCATTGGGCAACACGTAAAGCGGCCGCGTGCCGGCGAAACGGGCGATCTGATCGGGCATCACCTCGTCGGCGACGGGCGCTGCCGAATACCGGTCATCGAATCGACGCCGGGAATCGCTTCGATCTTCGGATGTGTCTGACATGGCTGGGAGGCAGCGCGAGGATCTTAAGCATGCTTTACCCTTGCATAAACCTTTCATCGCATAGCACAACGAAAAAGGTTGAAAGGTTCGTTTCGACACGCGCCCATCCATGAGGAGACAGGCAATGCCACGTTCCATTCCGGTCCGGCTTGCTGCCGCTTGCGCGCTGTTCGCACTCGCCACCGCCGCGCTGGCACAAGCCGCAGCAACCTATCCCACCAAGCCGATCCGCATCGTCGTTCCCTTCCCCCCTGGCGGCACGTCGGACGTGCTCGCGCGGGCCGTCGGCCAGAAGTTGAGCGAGTCATGGAAGCAGTCGGTCGTGGTCGACAACAAACCGGGCGCCGGAGGCAATATCGGCGCCGAACTGGTCGCCAAGGCCGAGCCGGACGGTTACACGCTGCTCCTCCTCGACGTCGGCACGCTCACTATCAGCCCGAGCATCTACGCCAAGCTCGGTTATGACCCGGTCAAGGACCTGGCGCCCATCACCATGGTGGCGGTTTCACCTCACGCCCTGGTCGTGCATCCGTCGATACCCGCGAACTCGGTGAAGGAACTCATCGCCTGGGCCAGGGCCAATCCGGGCAAGATCAATTTCGCCTCGGCGGGCAATGGCACCGCTGTGCATCTGGCCGGTGAGCAATTCAAGATGATGACCGGCATCGAAATGGTGCATGTGCCGTACAAGGGCGGCGCGCAGGCCCTGACCGGCCTGGTCGGTGGCGAAGTCAACATGACGCTGAACGGCCTGCTGGCAACGCTGCCTCACATCAAGTCCGGCAAGATCAAGGCGCTCGCCATCGCCGGCAAAACGCGCTCTCCGGCGCTGCCGGACGTGCCGACGGTCGACGAAGCAGGCGTGCCCGGCTTCCAGTCGGGCTCGTGGCAGGGCTTGCTGGCCACGGGCGCGACACCGAAAGACGTGATCGCGAAACTGAACACCGCGGTAGTCCAGGTGCTCAATTCGCCCGAGATCAAGGAGCGTATGGCCGCTCAGGGCGCCGACGTGGTCGGCGACACGCCAGAGCAATTCGGCGCTTTCATTCGCGACGAGAAGGTGCGTTGGGCCAAGATCGTCAAGGACGCCGGCATCAAGGGCGAATGACCGTGCCTTCCACGCGTCACGCGGCGAGCAGCGCGTTTTCTTCTGCCAGCAGATCGAAGTGACGCGCATAACGCTCGGGCAGCCGATCGAGTAGCCGGCGAGGCCTACCGCGAAATCCGCGACCACCCAGTGACGATTACGTGACAGCGCACAAGCCTCACTTGAGCCGGTGACACGACCGAGAGCCGAACCGCTGGCGCGCGTTCGCGGGCAACCGCGAAGTTCCGCACTCGTTTCAGTCACTTGCGAGTCACTTCTCATCCTTACGCTGCACTCATGGATTCCGCTGTTGAAGCGTTGCGACCTATCCCGATGCCGTTCAGGGAAGCCAGCGTTTCGATCAGCGTCGCGACGAACACTGCGCTCACACGCACACGCCGCCTGCGCACGATCTTTCTCTCGGACATTCACCTCGGCACGCCGGGATGCAAGGCGGCTCACCTCGTCGACTTCCTGCGCCACCATCAAGCCGACCAGCTCTACCTGATCGGCGACGTCATCGACGCCTGGGCACTGAAGCGGCGTTTCTTCTGGCCGCAGTCGCACAACGACGTGATCCAGAAGGTCCTGCGGTGCGCACGCAAAGGGACACGCGTTATCTACGTCCCCGGCAACCACGACGAGGTGGGACGCCAGTTCGCCGGCCTGAATTTCGGCGACATCGCGATTCGCGCTGAAGCCGAGCACCACCTTCTCGACGGGCGGCGGCTGTGGGTGGTGCACGGCGATTTCGCCGAC
The DNA here is from genome assembly GCA_035635915.1 of Burkholderiaceae bacterium. Taxonomy (GTDB): domain Bacteria; phylum Pseudomonadota; class Gammaproteobacteria; order Burkholderiales; family Burkholderiaceae_F; genus JAKANT01. The sequence continues at coordinate 7,393 of DASQAE010000571.1, forward strand.
GGCGTGATCCAGCACGCGCCCTGGCTGGCCAAGGTCGGCGATCGCCTGTACGACTTCATCCTCGGGTTGAACCGCCACTTCAACGATCTGCGCGCGTTCCTCGGGCGCGACTACTGGTCGCTGTCGCAATACCTGAAGCACAAGACCAAGAACGCGGTGAGTTTCATCACCAACTTCGAGCACGTGTTGTTGCGCGAAGCGCGCCGGCGCGGTTATGACGGGGTGGTTTGCGGCCATATCCACAAGGCCGAGATCCGCACCATGGACGGCCTGCTCTATTGCAACGACGGCGATTGGGTCGAAAGCCTGACCGCGCTCGTCGAGACGCTGGACGGCGAGCTCGAGATCGTCGAATGGAAAGTGATCCACGCTCCGTCCGAAGCGGTCCCGCGCTGGGATCAGGAGGATGCGGACGTGGTAACCGGATCCGAACTCGCAGCATGAAAATTCTCACCGTCACCGATGCGTGGCATCCACAGGTCAACGGCGTGGTGCGCACCATCGAGGCGACCAACCGCGAATGCCAGAACCTGGGGCACGAAACGGCCGTGATCAGCCCGCGCGGTTTTCTGACGGTGCCCTGCCCGCGTTATCCCGAGATCCGCCTTTCGTTGCTGCCCTATCGGCGCGTTGCGCAGTTCATCGACCTGCATCGTGCGTCGCCGCAGGAACTCGCCATTCACATCGCCACCGAAGGGCCGCTCGGGCATGCGGCGCGGCGATACTGCTTGCGCCATCGCCTGCCGTTCACGACGGCGTATCACACTCGCTTTCCGCAGTATCTCAACGCCATGTTCGGGATGCCCGAGACCTGGGTGTATGGATTTCTGCGCTGGTTTCACGGCGCTGCTACGCGCGTTCTTTCG
>DASQAE010000572.1:0-6348 GCA_035635915.1 Burkholderiaceae bacterium
CAAATCGTGCAATGTAGCGGTTCCAACGTTGCCATCCGGGTCTTCGTCGAGCCACCTTGCCTCAACGATGCGTCGGCTGCGGCTGTCCAGCCCATCAAGAGCATGGCGTATTCCATCAATCTGCAAAACGTCGCGACTGCGACGCGCCAGCACCTCGGTCGGCTCCGAGTGCGAATCGGCCAGATACGCAATCGGCGCGAATTCGTCCTCGGTCTCATCCGGACGCGCCTCCAGGGCGATGTCACCCCCTGCCATGCGCGTCTCCATTTCGACCACGTCCTGCGGGCGAACGTTCAGCGCTGCGGCCATGTTGTTGACTTCTTCGTTCGTCAGTGTCCCGAGCCCGCGCTTCATGCTGCGCAAATTAAAAAACAACTTGCGCTGCGCCTTCGTCGTAGCCACCTTGACCAGGCGCCAGTTGCGCAGGATGTACTCATGCATCTCGGCCTTGATCCAATGCAGCGCGAACGACACCAGCCGCACGCCTCGCTCCGGATCGAAGCGCTTCACGGCCTTCATCAGGCCGATATTTCCTTCCTGGATCAGATCGGCGTGCGGCAAGCCGTAGCCGAGGTAATTGCGCGCCACTGCGACTACCAGCCGCAGATGCGACAGCACAAGTTTTCCCGCTGCTTCCAGGTCGCTGTCGGAGCGGAAGCGCCTTGCGAGCGAAACTTCCTCCTCAGCAGTCAACAGCGGGATCCGATTGACCGCGGTGATGTAAGCGTCCAGGTTGCCAACGCTGCCTGGATGCAGCGCAACCATGCCTGCCCCGTTGGCGCTGATCGGAACCAGAGCTTTTGTCGCGGATGTCATCAAACTTTCCCCTTTCGATTCGATGCTAGCACTCCAACCTTTCGAGTGCCAAGCCAATATAGAGTGCCGGCACGGCAAATGGTTCAATGCGGAAGGCGGTCCATGGGGTCCGTGCAGAACCTTGGCGGGAAAGGTATTCGACGTAAGTGAATACTGACAAATCGCACTCAGCTCACGGCTTTTGCGAGTGCGATCTGCCTTCCGGCGAAGAAGTTGCCGGCACCAGCGCCAAGCAGAAGGCAACCTGCCACGAAAGCCAGGATAAGGGGCCATGGCGGATAACCCAGCCCGAGTTCGAGCCCAAACAATCGTCCGAGTTCCTCGAGCGGCGGGTTGGCTAGCACGCGCGCGGCCGCCATGAGGCCGAGGCCCGCCGCCGCTGCCAAGCCAAGCAAGGCGCTGCCGGCATAAACGAACGGGCGCCGTATGAAATCCGTCTCGGCGCCTATCTGGTCAAGTAAGCGCAGTTCCGCGGAATCGATGACCGCGAGCTGCCGAACCAGGCCAACTGTTGCCAGGATCACCAGCAGGGCGACGACGAGCGCGACCGGTACAAGCAGGCCGGCGGTCACCTGCAACAGTCCGCTGAGGCGGCGGTACCACTCAACATCGGCCTGTATGGATTCGACGCGCGGCTGTTTGCGCATGGCCGCCACCGTTGCCTCGACCGTAGGGACGGCGGTCCGCGGAGCAAATTCGACCGCCAGTGCATCGGGAAGCGGATTCGGCTTGATCTCCGTGAACGCCTGCCCATCGCGCATGCGGCGCTGGAGCTCGGCCCACGCTTGCTCGCGCGGAATGAGCCGCACACGCACCACGCCGTCCATTACCTCGAGGCGGCTCGTCAACGCCTTGACTTCCGCCGCCCCCGTTCCTGGGGCGACGAACGCCGTTACTTCGGCGACCGGCAAGCGGCTGCCAACCGGCGCGAGCATCTGGGCCAACATGAAGATACAGCCGGGAAGGGCAAGTGCCAGCGCGCCGACGAGCACTCCACCAAAAGTGAGCGCAGGGCGTTCGCCGAGCATGCGCATACCGCGCGCCCAGCAATATCCGCGTGCGGTTTGCCAGCTCATTGCGTCAGCACGCCGTGGTCGATGCGTACCAGCCGCGCGCGGGCGGGCATCCGCTCCGGTTCGCGCTGCGAAGCCAAAAGCACCGTGACGCCGCTGATCGCGAATTGCTCCAACAACTGCAGCATGTTGTTGGCTGCGTCTTCGTCAAGACGGCTGATCGGGTCGTCGACCAACAGGAGTGCAGGCCGATTCACGATCGCCCGGGCAAGCGCAACCCGCTGCCGGGCGCCGCTCGAAAGCTCGCGTGGCAACGCATCGAGGTCCCCGAAGCGCACCCGATTCAGCGCCGCGCGCGCACGCTCGACAGCCTCACGCCGCGTCTGGTTGGACGCAATTGCAGGGAGCATGACGTTTTCCAGCACGCTGCGCCGGTCGAGCAGCAGCGGTTCCTGCATTACGTTGCCGATCGAGCGCCGCAGGAAGGCGAGCGCGTTCGGACGCATCCGCGCCGGATCCTCGCCACCTATGCGGATACGCCCGCTGGAAGGAGCCTCGATGGCGCCGGCAAGGCGCAGCAGCGTCGACTTGCCGGCGCCGCTGCCGCCGATCAGCAGCATGAACTCACTGCGGTAGATGGTCAGGCTCGCATCCGATAACGCGAGGCGGAACGCGCCGTACTTCCTGCTCACCCGGTCGAGCTGAACAAACGGCTGATCGCTGGTCGGTCGGGTGGAAATATCGGCGGCCATGTCTCCGGCGCGGTTTGCCTAGAATCGAACGACGGAAGAGCCGATCGGGCGCAGCGCGGCACGCATTCTAAGGTCGTGTCCATTTCTGGGCCGCGCCGGTCAATTTGCGGTCATGGACGGGTCGTATGGTGCGGCAAAAGAAGAACAGGCGTGACCGCAAGGATTCGACCATCGCCACGCTCAGGTCGCTGCCCGCGCAGCCGGACAGCCGTTTTCTCGATCGAGAGCTTTCGCAGCTGGCGTTCAACGAGCGCGTGCTTGCGCTGGCGGAGCGTGCCAGCGTGCCGCTCGCGGAGCGCCTGCGCTTTCTCTGCATTGTTTCGTCCAACCTGGACGAGTTTTTCGAGATCCGAGTCGCCGGTCTGATGGAAGACATGCGGGAAGGCGGGGGCATCGGTCCCGCCGCGCCGCCCTGGCCGGCGTTTGCGGACCTTTCGCAGCGCGCCCATGCATTGGTAGAGCGCCAGTACGGCTTGCTGAACAAGGTGCTGACCCCGGCCTTCGAACAAGAACAGATCGTCATCCTCAGCCACGCACAGCGCACAGCCGCGCAGCGCAAGTGGGTGCGGGGATATTTCGAGAATGAGGTCAAGCCGCTGCTCTCGCCGATTGGGCTCGATCCGTCGCACCCGTTTCCGCAGGTGATCAACAAGGCGCTCAACTTCGTGATCCAGCTCACGGGCAGGGACGCGTTCGGGCGCGCTTCGACGATTGCAGTGCTGAAGGTGCCGCGTGTGCTGCCGCGCGTGATTCCAATGCCCGCACAACTGGTGCCCGGCAAACAGGCGTTCGTGCTGCTCTCCTCGATCATCCGCGCCCATCTCGAAGACGTTTTTCCTGGCCGTGGCATCGCTGGCGCCTCGCAGTTCAGGGTCACGCGCGACTCCGACCTGTGGGTCGACGAACGGGAAGTCCGCAATCTGCGCCAGGCGCTGCGCATGGAGCTGACCCAGCGACATTTCGGCAACGCGGTGCGCCTTGAAGTGCTGCGCTCGTGTCCGCCCAATCTGGAACAACTGCTGCGCGAGCAGTTCCAACTGCCCAACGAGGCTGTTTATCGGGTCGACGGACCCGTGAACCTGGTGCGCCTGAATCAGCTCGTTGACCTGCTTACTGCACCGCCGCTGCGCTGGCCCCCGTTTGCACCGGCGTGGCCGGCCAAGGTCGGACATTCAGCGGCCGGCGTCGACATGTTCGAAGCAATGCGACGCGCGGACATCCTGCTGCACCATCCGTTCGAAAGCTTCGAGCCGGTGGTTGAATTTCTGCGCCAAGCTGCCTTCGATGAGAAGGTAGTCGCGATTCGCATGACACTTTATCGAACGGGAACGAGTTCGGAACTGGTCGATCTCCTGATCGACGCGGCGCGCCGGGGCAAGGAGGTGACCGTCGTGGTCGAACTGAAGGCGCGCTTTGACGAAGAGGCCAACATCAACCTGGCCGAACGACTCGAGGCAGTAGGCGCGCAGGTCGTCTACGGCGTCGTCGGCCTGAAAACGCACGCCAAACTGATGCTTGTGCTGCGCCGGGAAGAAATCGGCAAGCGTTCACGGCTCGCCAACTACGCCCACCTTGGTACCGGCAACTACCACCCCGCAACCGCGAAGCTCTACACCGACTTCGGCATGCTGACCGCCAACGATGCGATCTGCGCCGACGTCGAGCGCGTCTTCATGCACCTGACCAGCCTGGCCAAGGTCGAGCGGCTCAAGCATTTGTGGATCGCACCGTTCACGCTGCATCGGAACGTGATCGCCGCCATCAACAACGAGGCGCGGCTCGCAAAAAGCGGCAAACCGGGCCGCATCATTGCGAAGATGAACGCGCTGGTCGACGAGGCGACCATCAATGCGCTCTACGAAGCGTCGCAGGCGGGGGTACATATCGACCTGATCGTGCGCGGCGCGTGTACATTGCGGCCTGGAGTGAAGAAACTGTCGGAAAACATCGTCGTGCGCTCGATCATCGGGCGCTTTCTCGAGCATCACCGCATCTACTACTTTCGCGCCGGCGGCGCGGACGACGTCTATCTCGCCAGTGCCGATTGGATGGGGCGCAACCTCTTTCGCCGTATCGAGGTCGCGTGGCCGGTGCTCGATCCCAAGCTCAAGCAGCGGGTGATCGTGGAAGGCTTGAAGGCGTATCTCGAAGATACGTCGGACGCGTGGACCCTCGGCCCCGACGGCGGCAACAAGGCGCCGCGTTTGCCGGGCAGGGGAGTTGCGGCACAGGCGCGGCTGCTACAAGAACTCGCCGCAAGCGTCGCGCCGGGGTGATGGGAGGAGCGACATGGATCTTGTCCTCTGGCGTCATGCCGATGCCGAACCCGGCGAACCCGATGAGAAGCGGCGCCTGACTGCAAAGGGAAAAAAACAGGCGCGCCGTGCCGCAGAGTGGTTGCATGCCAGCTTGCCGAATTCGGCGCGCATCCTCGTGAGCCCCGCCGTGCGAGCGCAGCAGACCGCTGCGTGCCTGGCGGAGCTGTCGCATCGCAAGCTCAAGACCGTTGCCGCGCTGGCCCCTGGCGCTTCGGCCGACGAGATCCTGCAGATCGTCGATTGGCCGAACGCGAGCGGGTGCATCGTCGTGGTCGGCCATCAGCCCGCATTGGGTTGGGTCGCCAGCCGCCTGCTCGCAAACAGGGAGCTTCCCTGGTCGATCAAGAAGGCGGGCATCTGGTGGCTGCAAGCGCGCACCGGTGCGGAACCGTCGGAAACCTCGCTGCGCGCGGTCGTCAACTCCGACCTGCTCTGATCGGCCCTGCCTATAGCGGGTGCAGCACCAACCGGGAGCCGGCGCGCTCCCATTGCGCGCATTCCTCTTCCAGCAGGTATTGCGTGAGGGGGTGCGCGCCCAACCATCCGCGGTCGATCGACAACTGCACGGCATTTTTTGTCCGCTGCAGTTCCACGCGCGGGAGGTCGACGTCGCGGCGCGCATGGCACAGGACTACTGCAAGCCGCAGCGCCAGCACTTTCGCCGCGCGCACCGGATCAGAAAGCGCCGCCGCAATTTTCTTCAGGTTGCCGCGCTGACCGAGGAAAAGCTCGGCAAGCCGCTCCTGATCGGAGGTCGAAAAGCCGGCGACGTCGGCATTGGCGACCAGATACGCGCCATGCTTGTGATAGTCGTTGTGCGAGATCGCGAAGCCAAGTTCATGCAGCGCGCAGGCCCAGGCAAGATGCTTTGAGTCGCCTTCCGCGGCGTGTGGCTGCAGCGAGAGAAAAAGACGCTGCGCGATGCGTTCGACCCGCTGTGCCTGAACCCGATCCACGGCAAAGCGGGTCTGCAATCGATCCACGCTGGCGTCGCGCAAATCGCGGCTTTCGCGTCGGCCGAGCAGGTCGTACAACACGCCCACGCGCAGCGCACCGCGTGCGGTGCGCATTTCGGTGATGCCGAGCGTCTCGAAGATCGCAATCAGAACCGCGGTCCCTCCGGCGATGACTTCCTGGCGCTCCGCCTTCATGCCCGCAAACTTGATGCGCTTGGCGTCCCCCGCTACGAGCAAACCCTGGCGTAGCTTCAGCAGGCCTTCGGCCGTGATGGTGCCGTCGGTCCAGTTTTCCGTGCGCAGGATCTCGCTCACCGTGTCGACGGTGCCGCTCGAGCCGAATGCCTCGTCCCAGTTGCTGCGCGAAAAAACGTCGATCGCTTCTTCGATCTCTGCGGACGCGGCGACAATCGCCTGGCGAAACCCATTGCGGTCGATGCTGCCGTTGCGAAAAAAGCGCAATGAGGCGCTGACGCAACCAACGCGAAACGAC
>DASQAE010000573.1:0-2993 GCA_035635915.1 Burkholderiaceae bacterium
GCGCGACGGCTCAGGGACGGCCGCGCAGGATCTCGTTGGTCGAATAAAGCAGTCCGCGCTCGGATAGGCTGCGGTGCTGGCCGTTCGAATTGGTCGACCAGCCGCAGCGATAAACGAAGCGGCCTTGCGGACGCGGATCGCCTTCGTAGCCCCACACGCCTGTGCTCGTGTTGTACCAATAGCGGCCGTCGGCGATGGGCGAGCAGTAGAGCCGCTCGATCTGCGCCACTTGCAGCGGATGCAATTGCTGTCCATTGACGACGACGTAGCGCCACTGTGCGCTGGCGTGCGCTGCACCGAAACCCAGCAGGGCTGTGGCGCCGAGAAGCGACAAAAAACGGGCGGGGAATTTGCAATTCATGGCAAGACTCCGGAAGGGACGACCGGATCGTGCCGAGGCATGCGTTGCTTGGCCGTTGCTCCGTCAGACGCTATCGAGCAAACGGTGCCCGAGCGCTTCGAGAGTCAGCTCACGCGCTGCCCGTTCGGCCTGCTCTTGCTCCGCGGCAGTCAGTCGCAATGCCTTCAAACCGCGCCGGGAGTCTTGCGCCTCGCCGGCCTCGATCGCGGGTTGGCCGGCGATGAGAGTCCAGTAGGTCGCCGCCAAAAGCCGCTCACCGCGGCGCGCGTGATATTCCGCAAAAGCGCCGATCGCGGCGATCTGGTTGGGCTCGTCGAGGCGGGTGCGCGCCATCGCCAGGCCGTCGCGCAACAACGGCAAGGCCACTTCCGGGTGGCCGGTGCGTAGTTGCAGGCGGCCACGCGCCAGGCGGATATCGACCGACACCATGCCTTCGCCGGTCGCGTCGTCGGCTGCGCGTGCCTGTTCGAGATAACCGTGCGCGGCCGCAAAATTGCCTTCCTCGATTTCGATCAGCCCGAGATTGACGAGCGCGTAGGTGCGCACGAGAGAAAGACCATGTTCCTCCGCGATGCCGAGGCACGTGGTGCCGAAGCGGCGCGCCCCGGCAAAGTCACCCTGCAGGCGGGCGACCAGCGCCATGTTGTCGAGCGTCATCGCCTCGCCCTGCGGACTTCCGGAGGTGCGATAGAGCGCCAACGCCTGCTCGTACGCGCCGATGGCGGCGTCATAGTCGCCTTCACTTTTCGCGCACATGGCGATCCCGTGCAGGTGCGGGGCGCGGCCCGCCTCGTCGCCGATGTTTTCCGCGATCCCCAGCGCCCGCTCGAACGAACGCCGTGCAATCCGCATCGCGCCCTGTTGCCACCAGGCAAGTCCCATCACCTGCAGACAAAGCCGCATCAGGTTGCGCCGGCGAGTCGCGCGGGCGGTTTCGAACCCGCGCGTGACCGCGTCGAGTGCAGCCTGCGTATCGCCCTTGCGGAACAGCAGGGCGCCGCGCCAGGCGAGCAGCGGTGCCGGCGCATCGATCGCCGGGACCGCCGCACCCAGCCCCGCCTCGGCCGCGTCGAGCAAACCAAGCCCATCGCCCCAACGGCCTTTGATTTCAAAGAAACGCATCAGCGGCTCGGTCATCGCGTCCAGGCGTGCCAGCGACTCGGGTTGGCTGCACCGGTCGCTCAGCCAGCTCCACGCGAGTCGACAGTCGGCGAGCCAGAACTCGATTTCCTGCAATACGCCTTTGCTGCCGATCCCCGGCGCGACCTGGCGCATCAGCAGCTGGAAAAAAAACTCGGTGTGACGTTGGCGCTGCGCGGCGGCGCCTGCGGGATCGGCGTGCAACCGTTCGCGCGCGCACTGGTGCATGAGGGCGTGAAAGGAGAACCGCCCTGCGCCGTCGGCCCGCAACAGCGAGCGATCGACAAGGCCGGCCAATATCGGCAACTCCGCGTCGCCGACCTGGGCCGCCGCGGCACGCGTGAACGAACCGGTAAACACGGACAAACGCGCAAGCGCCGCCTGTTCGCGCGAAGAGAGCAAGCGCCACGAATGGGCGAAACTCGCACGCACGCTCTTTTGCCGGTCCGGCAGTCCGGGTGCAGCGCGCTCGAGCAGATCGAGCGAGCGCGCGATTTCGTCCGCGATTTCGCGCACCGGCAGCACGCGTACCCACGGCGCGGCCAGTTCGATCGCCAGCGGCATGCCTTCGACCAGGCGCACGAGGCGGGCGACGTCGGCAACGTTCTCGACCGACGCGAAAGCCGGTGCCGCCGCAACAGCACGCTCCTCGAACAGGCGCACCGCATCGAAGGCGCGCAATACGTCGGCCTCGGTCTCGTCCTCGTCGGGGACCGGCAGACCGTCGAGCGGCAGCAGCCACTCGCCGGCTACTTCGAGTCGGGCGCGCGAGGTCGCGAGCAGTTGCACGCCGGGACAAACATCGAGCAGCCGCGCTGCGAACGCGGGCAGATCGGCCAGGTGTTCCGAGTTGTCGAGGATCAACAGCGTGCGCTGCGCGCGCATTCCTTCGATCACCCGCTCGACCGGATCGACGGCGCCCGCGATGTCGGCGCCGATGACACCGGCGATGCGCCAGGCGACCTGCGTGATATCGGCAAGGTCTTCGAGACCGATCCAATGGACGCCGTCCGCGTAACGCTGAGCCACGCGAACGATCGCTGCGCGTGCGAGCCGGCTCTTGCCGATTCCGCCCGGTCCGATGATGGTGAGGAGCCGGCACTCGGACCGCTCGAGCAGACCGGCGAGCGTCTGGATCTCCGAGCGCCGGCCGATCAGATCTGCAGTCGCAGGCAGTTTGGCCGCCGCGGTGCGTAACGCGTGCTGCGCTCCGGGAGCAGCCGCAAGCGCCACCACGCGCGCCGACGGCGCGACCGCGAGCGTGTCGGTCAGTCGCTGGATGAACTGCTTCTGGGCACGCGTCGCTTCGGCCGTGCGTTCACTCGCACGCAGTGCTTCGACAAGAACGACGAGCGCATCCTCATCGAACGGATCATGCAGCAACCACCGGCTCGCAACGTCGGCACGTGCGCCGGCGTCGGTGCGCAGTTCCTCGCAGCGCCTTGCTGCAGCATCGCGAAACGCCGCGGCAAGCCGGGTGCGTTCGAACGTA
>DASQAE010000574.1:0-3942 GCA_035635915.1 Burkholderiaceae bacterium
GCAACCCGATCATCACCTACGAGACCACGTTCGCCGGTCGCAGCAAGATCGACGCGGCATTTGCCGAAGCGGGCATCGAGCCCTCCATCGTGCTCGAGGCGATCGACGCCGACGTGATCAAGACCTACGTGCTGCTCGGCATGGGCGTGGGAATCATCGCCGGCGTAGCCGCCGACCTCGCGCGCGACAACCTGGCCGTCCTGCCCTGCGGCCACTTGTTCGGCAAGAACACGACCCGGCTCGCGGTCAAACAGGGCGCGTACCTGCGCGGTTTCGTGTACTCGTTCATCGAGCTGATCGCGCCGGGCTGGGACAAGCGCCGCCTGGAAGAGGCCTTCAGCTAAGCCGGCATCGCTGCCGCGTGGGCGGCAGTCGGCATACCGCTCGCGTGGGGTATCTACCATACGGCCGACTTGTTGTTTGAGCCGATGCCGCGGGCGGATTTAGCATTCGCTGTTTCCGCGTTCGGACGCCATGGAGCCATGCCTGAGGATCCCGCCGTACTGCCCGTAGCGCCGGTCACCAAGGTGGCCGGCGTGACGACCGGCGGCGCTTACGAGCTGCCGGTGTATCCGTTCGTCGCACCGGCCGAGTTGCGCGGCAAGATCGGGCGGCACGCGGTCGTGGTGATTGGCGCAGGACTGGCCGGGCTCACTGCGGCTTGCGACCTCGCGTTGCACGGCGTGCCGGTGGTGGTGATCGACGAGGACAACACAGTCGGCGTACGCGGCGCGTCCAGTCGCGGCATCTGTTACGCGCAGAAGAGCCTGGAGATCTTCAAGCGACTCGGCATCTTCGAGCGCATTGCCGCGCGGGGAATTTCCTGGTCGGTGGGGCGGACGTTGGCAGGAAACGAAGAGGTCTTTTCGTTCGACTTGAAAAGCCTGCCCAACTTCGATGCGTCCGAGCAGCCGCCCTTTATCAACCTGCAACAGTTCTATATCGAGTGGTTCCTGGTCGACCGAATCTACGACCTCGGCACGGTCGACCTGCGCTGGAAGAGCAAGCTCGTCGGTTGCGAAGAGCGGCGCGACGCGATCGCGCTGCAGATCGAGACGCCCGGCGGCCCATATGAGATGGAGACGCAATGGGTGATCGACTGCTCGGGCAGTCACAGTCCGCTGCGAGCGATCCTCAACGTGCCGGTGCAGACCGAACACGTCGTCGATCGCTGGTGCATCTCCGACGTACGCTTCCGCACCCACCCGCCGGCCGAACGCTGGACCTGGATCCACGCGCCGTTTAACGACGATCGCGCGGTGTGGCAGCACCTGATGGGCGATGACGTGTGGCGCCTCGACTATCAGATGGCGCCGGATGCCGACCCGGAGCAGTTCAGCCAGCCTGCCATCGTGGCCGACCGGTTGCGCCGGCAGTTCGGTCCCGACATCGAATACGAGCTGGTGTGGATCGGGCCGTATGCGTATCGCAGCCAATGCCTCGAGACCTTTCGTGTTGGCCGCGTCTTTTTTGCCGGCGATGCTGCACACGTGATGAGTCCGTTTGGCGCACGTGGTGGCAACAGCGGCATCCAGGACGCGGACAACCTGGTGTGGAAGCTCGCGCTCGTGCTCGAGGGCAAAGCGCCCGAGCGTCTGCTCGACAGCTACGACGCCGAGCGTCGTCCAGCCGCGCACCAGAACATCCGCATCACTACGCGCACTGCGCGCTTTCTTTCGCCGCAGGCACCGATGGATCGGATCCTGCGCGATGCCGTCGTCTCGCTGGCGCGCGAGTATCCGTTCGCACGCGGCTTCGTCAACACTGGGCGACTTTCAGCGCCGACTCACTACGTGGACTCGCCGCTGAATGTCGGTGTCGGAGGAGGGCGCTCGGTGCAGAACATCGCACTCACGCTGCCTGACGGCCAACGCGGCGATCTGGTCGCGCTGATGGAATACGCCGCTTACCGTGTGCTCGGCCTGATCACACAACCGATCGATCGTTATTTTGCGCAGGAACTGGAGCTGCTCGAGGAACGCTACCCGGTGCGCTTTTTCCGCGTGCAGTTCGATGAGAGCGAACCCAGCCCGTTTCCCACCATCATCGATGCGGACGAGCGGCTGGGCGCGGAACTCGGCATCGACGGCGCCGGCACGTGCCTGCTGCGTCCCGACCTGCATCTCGCGGGCTTGCTGGCGGACGCCGGTGCGCCGGACATCGAACGCGCACTGCGCAAGCTGCTCGCCCAGACTTAGGCGCACCATGAAAACCGACCCGACCTTGAAGAGCCCGGATGATTTCTACGAGCGTCTTTTAAACGCGCACCGCGGGCTCACCGCTGATCAAAGCGCCGAGTTGAACGCGCGTTTGATCCTGCTGCTGGCGAATCAGGTGGGCGATGACCAGGTGTTGGCGGACTGCATCACCGCGGCCGCCAAACCCTTCACGCGTTGATCTTCAAGTTCCCTCCCCCGCTGCGCGGGGGAGGGTTAGGGTGGGGGCCGAATCGGCAAGCCCTCAGAACCTGAACCCAAGTTTCGCGCTCACGGTGTTGATCGACCCCGTGTTGTCGTACTCGAACGCGAAGTTAAAACCGAGATTGACATTGACCCCGGCAAAAAACTTGGTCTGGGTGAACTTCTCTTCCTGCAGTGTTCCCGTGGCACTGCCGCTGGGCGAGCTGCGCACCCACACCTGCCCCACGCCCCCGTAAGGCGTGAAAACGGCAAGCCCCTTGGATACCGAAACATCGACGCCATAGGTTGAGAAATTGAGTTGGTCCACGCCGGTGAGCTTGGTGCCGCTGCCACGAATCGCCACCGCCGGCAGCGCCACGCTGCCGCCGAGAACCGCCCAGCGCACTTCGCCGCCATAGGCGCGAACATTGGTGCCGGGTACAAGGGTGAAGCTGCCGGCGACATCGATGTCGAAAGGCAGCCCTTTGTCCGCGCGCACCGAAACCAGCGGCATGGTCGTGCGCACCTCTGCGCCGTTCGCAGCCTTCGATAGCAGGATGGCATTCTTGAGTTGGGTGGCACTCGCCGCGACGGCGATGTCGAAGCCTGCAAGTCCCAGCGACTCGGCGGGGATGATCGGTTTGTACGACAGCGCTGCACCGAGATCCTCTGAGAGCAACCGAAACTCCCTCTGCGTCAGCGAGCCCACGGTGTTCAGGTCATAGGCCATGGCACCCATGGGCGCAAGGGCGGCAGCCAGCGCCACCGGCAGGGCAGCGGAAATCTTGTTCATTGAGCGTCTCCAGGGCACCGAGGCAAACTTGGACAGTATGCCTTGGGGGTGGTGTGCCGGGACGGCCCGCAATCGCGTGCGTTGGTGAGGCCGCTTTGCTGGCCGCCGCCCGGCTCGATCACTTCCGGTGGATCAACTCGAGGGCGGCGTCGAAGAGCGGACTTGCAGGGTTGGCCAGTTCCTCACAGACCGTGAGGTGGTTAAAACCCGCCATCGGCACTTCGCGCACCACGTTCTGACGCCAACGTTTGGCAAGCAGCGCGCTCTGGCGTTTGAACTCTGAGGACTCGTTGCCTCCCACCGCGGTGTACATCGGAGCCTTGGTTGCAGGCAACATTCTTGCCGGTGAAAGCGCGCTCGCACGTTCCAGGTCGAGTTGCAGGTCGACGTTGACGAACGGCGCGTGCACGAGCGGTTCCAGATCGAACACGCCGCTCACCGCGAGCGCGCCCTTCACGAGGTCATCGGGCAAGTCAGCCGCATAACGCGACCAGAGCGCCGCGAGCATCATCGCGGTGAGATGCCCGCCCGCCGAATGGCCGGCGACGTACATGCGCTGCGGATCGAATCCGAGATCATCGGCCTTGCGATAGAGCCACGCCATTGCGCGCAGCGTCTGGCGCACGATCTCTTCGATGCTGGTAGCGGGAGCAAGCCCATAGTTGATCACGGCGACCGCTACACCGTGATCGACGAACGGCGGCGCGATCCACGAGAAGTCCGACTTGTCGAGCGAGCGCCAATAGCCGC
>DASQAE010000575.1:0-1745 GCA_035635915.1 Burkholderiaceae bacterium
CGAGGGGATCGATGCTCGAATTCTAACGGCGCGGCGCGAAGTTGATGGAACCGCGCGGCAGTGTGCCCGAATCGGACCAACCCTCGCGGGCGACCCCGGCAAGTTGCTGGAGTTGGTTGGCCTCTTCGACAACTCCGAACCGATGTTGGAAGTGATGGACCCGAACCCGGCGGGCTAAGCCCGCGATCGGGTCAGGCGGCCAGCGGACCGAGCACGGCAAGCGCCAATGTGCACGCGGCCGCCAGGGTTCCGAGCGCGGCGAAGGCGATGTGTTGCATGACGGCCAGCCGGTACATGTGGATCTCCGTGGAGAGCTTCCTGATGTGCCGCCATCCTCGGGCGCGCGGGTTGCGCCGCCATTGCACGCGCTGAGCGTCGCGGTTTCAGTTGTAAGGAGGAGCGCGCCAGCGCCGGAAGTTCATCCGAGATCGATCTCCAGTGAGTCCGGGCCGTTTGCGGAGCATCGCGCCGTGAACTCAGCAAGCGGCACCATGGCGCCGCCCGTGCGGTACGGGTTCGGACCACGTATGAACGCAAGCGCTCGCCCGTTCAGGCGCACGGCGGTCGGGCCATGGTCCGCGCGCACCCGATAGGACACGTCGATCTCGCGACCGGCCAGCGGTACCCGCGCGCGCAGACCGTCGAGCGCAGTTGGCAGTACCGGGTCGAATACCAACGTCGCGCCTTCGCGGCGGATACCGAGCAGGCAGCGCATGATGATGCCCAGTGCGATGCCGGGGCCGCTGGAGTAGATGCGCCACCCGCCGTCGAGCCGGACAGTGCCCGCGGCGACGCGCGCGTATTCGTCATACGCCTGATAACGGTCGAAAAACGCCGCGTCGGAACTCGAGAAATAGCAGTTGGCCTGGCGCAGGTCCGCAGGAGGAACGTGCTCGTTCAAGCCAACCGGATGCGCCCGGCACAACGCCGCAAAAAATGCTTCGCTTTCGCCAACGTGGGCGAGCGCTTCTGCGTAGCGCAGGTGTGCGTGCGTGTACATCAAGCCGATTTCGCGCCCGAAAAAGCAGCTCGTCTCGGCCCGCTGGAAGAGTTTCTGCGGCCCGCCGTGGTAGCGCAGCGGACGGTCGAACAGCCGGGCGCCGTCGGGACCGGTCAAGTGGCGGCGGATGACCCCGAGGTGCTGCCGTGCCTGCTGCGGCGAGAACATGTCGTTGAGCACCGCGTGGATCATCGGCAGCAGGCTGTAGCGAACACCGGTGGTCGAGTCGCGCGGATGCAGCAGGTACTGCATGCGGCCGTCGTCCTCGAACAGCGCATATCCAGTCACGATGCCGTCGGTCAACAGCAAACGCTCGAAATCATGGCGGACGCGTAGCGCGATGGCGGCGAACCTGGCCGCCTGCTGCGCCCGGCCCAGGCCATGCAACGCTGCGGCCAGGGTCGTGAGGACCTGGTAGTGCAACGTGACAGTCCAGGCGCTGCACAGGCGCTCGCGCATTCGCGGATCGGCGGGCTGCAGCGAGTCGTTCCAGTCGCCGTGGCCGAAAGCAGCCAACTCGGTGGAAGCGATGCGGCGGCGGTGGATGACTGCCAGCGCCCGCTCGACGTGCTGCCAGATCGTCGCTTGTTCGCCTTGCGCGGCGCCGGTCGCAGAGAAAAACGACACGCTCTCGTCCAGCAACGTTACGTCCTGCGTAGCCTGCAAGTACTGCGCGAGCGCCAGCAGCGGCCAGAACACGATGTCGCCGTGCGAATCGCCGGCGCGGATCGCGCGCTCGCGTTCG
>DASQAE010000576.1:0-5183 GCA_035635915.1 Burkholderiaceae bacterium
CGTATCTGCGCCACTGCGAAGCGCACGTTACCCACGTCGATGCGGACGGGGTCGAGCTCGACCAGACTGTCTTTTATCCCCTCGGCGGCGGGCAGGCCGGCGATAGCGGCACACTCAGCTTGGACGACGGCACCACGCTCAAGGTGCTCGATTTGCGCAAGAGCAAGCGTGAAGGCGCAACGCCTGACGACACGCTGCATGTGCTCGATCCAGCCGATCGCGAGCGGCTTGTGGTCGGCGCAACCGTGCGCGCGGACATCGACTGGGAGCGTCGTTATCGCCATATGCGCTTTCATACGGCGACCCATCTTCTGTGTGCCGTGGTCAAGGAACTGGTCGACGGATGCAGCATCACTGCCGACTACGCACGGCTCGACTTCGCAATGACTGCGCCGCTCGAGAAAGCGGCGGTGCAGGCCGGGCTCGACGACCTCATCCGCGCGGGCCACGAAGTGTCGTGCGAATGGGTGAGCGACGAAGAAATGGCGGCCAATCCTCAGCTCGTCAAGTCGATGAGCGTCAGCCCCCCGATGGGGTTCGGCCGGGTGCGCTTGCTGCGCGTTCACGACGTCGACTTGCAGGCTTGCGGCGGCACGCACGTGCGCAATACGCGCGAGATCGGCGCGGTGCGGGTAACGAAGATCGAAAAAAAATCGGCCCGGACTCGACGGGTGGTGCTCGGGTTTGCGATGTGAGTTAATGGACCGGTCCAGGAAATCAATTCACCGAGGCATAGTTCGATGAGCGAAGCGGGATATCTACGTCAGCCGACGATCAGCGGCGATGCGATCGTATTTGTCTGTGACGACGACCTTTGGCGCGTTGATGCGACAGGCGGCGTGGCGCGGCGATTGACCGCCGGGCTTGGCGAACCGTCAACGCCGGCGTTGTCCGCGGATGGGCGCTGGCTTGCTTACGTAGCGCGCGACGAGCAGCACCCGGAGGTCTACCTCATGCCGGGCGAAGGCGGGCCCGCACGCCGCATGACCTGGCTTGGGCCCGATGTGATGGTGCGTGGTTTCACGCCTGATGGCCGCATCCTTTTCGTCACCACGCATGGGCAGCCGTTTTTTCGCAATTACCGCGCGTTTACGTTGAGTGTCGACGGCGGGCTGCCTGAGCTGCTGCCGCTTGGCCAGGTCAATCATCTTTCGGTCGGGCCCGGCGGTGCGCGCGTGATCGGTCGCAACACTGCAGACCCGGCGCGGTGGAAACGCTATCGCGGCGGCACCGCGGGCCACCTGTGGGTTGATGCGCAAGGTCGCGGCGAGTTCGTGCGCCTGACGCGGCTGACTGGAAACATCAGCAGTCCAATGTGGCTCGGTGACCGCATCTACTACCTGTCGGATGACGAAGGCGTAGGCAATCTCTACTCGTGCCGCCCCGATGGGTCGGACGTGCGGCGCCATACCGACCATGACGACTTCTATGCCCGTCACGCATCGACGGACGGCCGGCGCATCGTGTATCAGTGCGGCGCCCGCTTGTGGTTGTTCGACGCGGCCGGCAACACGACGCGCGAAGTGCAGGTCGACGTGCCGGGTCATCGCACGCAAGCGGCGCGCAAGTTCGTGTCCGCCGCGGATTACGTCGGCGGCGTGCAGGTGCATCCGGCTGGCCATAGCCTGGCGGTCGAGGCGCGCGGCCGGTTGTTTTCCTTTGCATTGTGGGAGGGAGCGGCGCGCCAGCACGGCGCACCGGCCGGCGCGCGTTATCGGCTTGGGCAGTGGCTGGCCGACGGCAAGACGCTGGTCGCGGTGAGCGACGCGAGTGGCGAAGAGCGCATCGAAGTGTTCGAGCCGGGCGCGAGCACGGCTGACGCGGAGACGCGCACGCGCTCGTGGGACATTGGCCGGGTGACCGCTTTGCGCGCTGCGCCGCGCGGCACGCTGGTCGCAATCGCCAACCATCGCAACGAGATCCTCATCGGCGACGTGCGCACCGGCGAGCTCGTGCGCGCCGATCGCTCCGACGCCGGACGCACCGAGGATCTGGCCTGGTCACCCGACGGTGGCTGGCTCGCGTACAGCTTCTGGACCGGACCGCGCCACTGTGCCATCAAGCTGCACGAGGTCGGCAAACGCCAGTCGACGCTGGTTACGCAGCCGGAGTTTCGCGACTGGAGCCCCGCGTTCGATCCGGAAGGAAAGTACCTGTACTTCATGTCGGCACGCACGTTCGACCCGGTCTACGACGCGGTGCAGTTCGAGTTGAGTTTCCCGCGCGCCGCTCGGCCGTACCTGGTTGCGTTGCGCGAGGATGCGTCGCCGCCATTCGAGCCTGAACCGAAGGGCATGAAGCACGCTGAACACGGCGCAAACGAGAAGCCGAGCGAAGTTGCGGCGCTCAAGGTTGATCTCGACGGCATTGCACGCCGGGTGGCGGCGTTCCCGGTGGCCGAAGGTCGCTACGGTCAGATCGCAGGCGCGCGTGGCCGCGCGCTGTGGACGTCGTTTCCGATACCCGGCGCGCACGGCCGTGGCGGGCACAAGGAGTCACCTGGGCGGTTGGAGTCGTTCGACTTCAGCACGTTGCGCACCGAAACGCTTGCGGAGCGCGCCGATTCGTTCGAACTTTCCGCCGACGCGTCGACGCTCATCGTGCGCGAAGGCAAACGCGTACGCGCGCTCGATCCAGCGAAGGAACGCGACCACAACGGCGGCAAACCGACTGCCAATGACAACGAGTACTCGCGCAGCAGCGGATGGATCGACATCGGCCGCGTGCGCCTTTCGGTCGAACCACGCGCCGAGTGGGCGCAGATGCTGCGCGAGGTCTGGCGCCTGCAGCGCGACCAGTTCTGGGTCGAAGACATGTCGGGGGTTGACTGGGACGCGGTGTATCAACGGTATGCACCGTTGCTGCCGCGCGTTTCGACGCGGGCCGAACTTTCCGACCTGATCTGGGAACTGCAAGGCGAGCTCGGCACGTCGCATGCGTACGAGGCCGGCGGCGACCATCGACGTCCGCCGCAGATCGCACTCGGTCACCTGGCAGCCGATCTGCGTCTCGCCACCGACGGTGCGGGCTGGGAAATCGTCGAAATCGCGCGCGGCGATCCATGGGAGGCGATTGCCGATTCACCGCTCAACGCCGTGGGTGTGCTTGCCAAACCCGGCGAGCGCATCGTCGCCGTGAATGGACAGGCGACCACGCGCGTTCTGCCGCCACAGGCGCTGCTCGTGAATCAAGCTGGCATGAAGGCCGAACTCACGCTTGAATCCGGCACCGGCGATGCGCGCGCGCGACGCAACGTCCTGGTGACGTTGTTGGGCGACGAAGTGCCTGCCCGGTACCGCGCCTGGGTCGAACACAATCGGGCATGGGTGCACGAGCGTTCGCAAGGCAAGGCGGGTTATCTGCACCTGCCCGACATGCAGTCCGCGGGTTTTGCCGAGTTCCATCGTTACTTCGCAACCGAATGCGACCGCGACGCGTTGATCGTCGACCTGCGCTACAACCGCGGCGGGCACGTATCGCAGCTCCTGCTTGAGAAAGTGGCCCGGCGTCGTATCGGATACGACTTGCAGCGGTGGGGGCAGCCGATGCCTTATCCCGCGGAGGCTCCGACCGGAGTGGTCGTTGCTCTGACCAACGAGCACGCGGGCTCCGACGGCGACATCTTCTCGCACTGTTTCAAGCTGATGAAAATCGGTCCACTGGTCGGCAAACGCACCTGGGGCGGTGTGATCGGAATCTGGCCGCGGCACAAGTTGGCTGATGGAACGGAGACCACCCAGCCTGAGTTCTCGTTCTGGTTTCAGGACGTCGGTTGGGCGGTGGAGAACTATGGCACCGACCCCGAAATCGACGTCGACAACGCACCGCAGGACGTAGGCGCGGGACGCGATCGACAGCTGGAGACCGCGCTCGAGGTCGCGTTGCAGAAGATTGCTGCGGGTGAAGCGACCAAACCTGACTTCGGCGCCCGTCCCAGGTTGGCTCGTCCGCCGTTGCCCAAGCGCCGATGACGCTGCCGCGCGACGTTCTCGACTTCTGGTTTGGCGCGCCGGATTCACCCGAATACGGAACGGCGCGCGACTTGTGGTTTCGCAAGTCCGATGCGACCGATGCAACGATCCGCGCGCGTTTTGGTGCGGACGTGGAAGCGGCGCTGGCAGGCGAACGCGAGAGTTGGGCTAGCGGTCCGCGCGCAACGCTGGCGCTCCTGCTGCTGCTCGATCAGTTCACGCGCAACATCTTTCGTGACACGCCACGTGCGTTTGCGGGCGACCCGCAAGCGCTGAGCCTTGCCCGCGGTTTGGTCGAACGCGGCGAGGACCGCAAGCTGTCAGCGGTCGAGCGTTGGTTCGTCTACCTGCCGTTCGAACATTCCGAATCGTTGCCGATGCAGGAAGAGGCGTTGCGTCTGTGCGGGCATCTCGCTGCCGAGGGTTATGGCGAGGCGCTCGTGTGGGCGCAGAAGCACCACGACGTGATCGCCCGATTCGGGCGTTTTCCCCATCGCAACACCATCCTCGGCCGCAGCTCCTCGACCGAAGAGTCGCAGTTCCTGCAGCAGCCCGGTTCGCGCTTCTAAGCGCCGGTCTGTCCTGCATTCGCGTTCATTCGAACCGGCATCCATCCGCGCCCGCGCAACGTAAGTCGTCTCCGAAACCACGGGGACGGGCATGAGGCGCGCAAAGACACTGCAGGCCGGGAACAACCAGCACCTGCTGCAACACAGCAGGAGGCGCTTCCTGCTTGCGGGCGCGGCTCTCGCCGGCGCTACCTTGGTCCGGCCGGCAACCGCTGCTCCTCGTTCAGCGGAAGATCTGCGGGTGAGCGTCGAACGCAACGGCGACGCGATTCTCGTGAAGGCGCAAGCCGAAGCCGGCGCAACGCTCGCGCAAGCCTATGCAACGCTGGTGGACTATGACCGGCTGGCGGATTTCATTCCCGACGTCGCGGCGAGCCGCACCGTCTCTCGGACCGGATCAAGCGCGCTGGTCGAGCAACGCGGGCGCGCAACGTTTGGTCCATTTCGTCAGACATTCAGCCTGGTTTTGACGGTCGAGGAGGATCCTGGCGTCGCGATCCGTGCCGCAGCGGCGGGCGGTGACTTCAGGCGCTTCGATGCCACCTATGAACTGGCTGCGATCGACGCACGCACCACGAGGATCGACTATCACGCGGTAGTGGAGCCGACCGCCGGCGTGCCGCCGCTCGTTGGCGTGGCGATC
>DASQAE010000577.1:0-1772 GCA_035635915.1 Burkholderiaceae bacterium
GCCGGTCCCTCGCTTGCCCCGTCGAGGTGCCGTGCCAGGCCGCTCCAGCCGCGCTCCTCGAGGTCAAGCGCAACGTAGGTGACGTGGTCCGAGGCCCAGTGGCGCTGGGCGATCTTCTGCTTGGCCCGGATCGCCAGCGGCTGGTCGCACTCGAGGACGGCGACCCGCTTCTGCCTTAATAAATGCGCGAATCGGTAGGCGCGCGTGTCACTGCCGCACCCGATATTGATGATGCAGCGGACGGAGCCATGGACCGCGTCGAGGAACACCTCGTCGTAGTACCTGGTTCTCGCGAGCAGATAATGGTAGAAAGGCTTGGCTCGCAGCTGCGACCGCAGAAGCGTGCCGCGCACAGCGCAGGCGAGGCGCCGTTGCATTGGTAGGAACGCGCCGACCATGGCGTCCGGATTGCGATAGCCCGCCGCTTCGTAGAGCGCCTGGATGTAGCGCAGTTCGCACACGTTCAGCATCCAGCTGAGATTCGGCAAATTCATTGCGCTCGCCGGCTCATCGAATCGACGTTGATGCCGAGTTCCCGATACAGCGTTGCCAGACGCCCGATCACGGACCCAGCGGAATAACGCTTGCAGACCGTGCTGTGGGCGGCCTCTCGCAGCCGGCTGCGCAGCGCATCGTCCGTGAGCATCGCGATCAGCGCCCGGGCCAGCACCTCCGGCTGTCCGGGCTCTACCAGCAGGCCATTGACGCGATCCTCGATCACGTCGGGGATGCCTCCTACACGGGTGGCGACCACAGGTACCCCGCACGCCATGGCTTCCAGCGCGCCGACCGGCAGCCCTTCGTAGTAAGAAGGCAGCACGAAAACATCGGATTGCCGCAGCAGCTCGTCCTTGCCTTTGCCGTTGACCCAGCCCGGTAAACGCAGCGCGTGCTCGACGCGCAACGATCGCGCGAGATTCGCGATGGAATCGGCGTCGCCGCTGCCGGCAAGCACGAAGGTCGCGTCCGGCACGGAGCGTAGTACGATAGGCATTGCCCTCATGAGGTCGAGAACGCCCTTGTCCTCGTGTAGCCAGGCGAGGAACAGTACCTTGCGCGCCGGGCGCCGCTGCGGCGGCAAAACGGTCGGTACCAGCACGGGATTACCGATGATGGTGGTCCGCGCCGCGGGTTCGATCTTGCGCACCACGTCTGCCCAATGCCGGCTGAGCACCACGACGCGCGCGGCCTTGCGCAGCACGGCTCGCACCCAGGATTTGGCGAGGCGATTGCAGCCGCGCTGGTAAAAATCGGCTAGGCGGCCGTCGTGGAGATGAACGACATAGGGCACCCGGAACGCAAGAGCCATCGCGCAAAGCACCGACTTGCGCCAAAAACTCCCATATGCCGCGCTATGCACGTGGATCAGCGCGACACGCCTTCGCGCCAGCCGAAACAGTACCGTGCACAACGCCAAGGCCCACGGCCGCAGCTTGCGCGAGAATTCCCGCCCGGCGTAGGTGGAGATGTAGCGCAGAGGCCACAGGTCGAACACCCCCGCCGCGGAGTAACACCTCACCACCTCGGTCATGCCGCCCGGATAATTCATGCTCGGGCCGAGCATCAGAATGAGCCGTGAGGCCACTCGTGGAGGTCCGTTCCAAGGTTGGCACCGGGCAGCAGGAGATCGGCATATTTGTCCGCGACCAATTTTGCCAGGGTCTCGTAGCCGCGCGCCGCGCGCACGTAGGCTTGGCCCGATGAGGCCATGGCGCGGCGCAGGGGTTCGTCAACGAGCAGACGGCTTACGGCCTGCGCGAAGTCTTCTGCCG
>DASQAE010000578.1:0-2117 GCA_035635915.1 Burkholderiaceae bacterium
CA
This sequence comes from Burkholderiaceae bacterium, assembly GCA_035635915.1. GTDB lineage: Bacteria > Pseudomonadota > Gammaproteobacteria > Burkholderiales > Burkholderiaceae_F > JAKANT01. Next base: position 3 of record DASQAE010000578.1, read on the forward strand.
ACCGCGTTCGAGGCGCAAGGACAACTCGCCCGCGCGGGCGAAAAGCCCGAACCCGCGCGGCTTGCGGCGCGCATCTATGTCGTCGATGATCGCCTTTACCAGGTCGTTGCCATGGGCCGCGCGTCCGACTTGCCCGACCATGAGATCGAGACGTTCTTCACTTCGTTCCGACTGACCTCTCCATAGTCCAGCTCCGCGAGGAACCATGAAACTCGAAAACCCGCATACCGGCACCACGCTTTCGCTCGATGAGTGGTGGATGCCCTTCACCGCCAACCGTCACTTCAAGGCGGCGCCGCGTTTGCTCGCCAAGGCCGACGGAATGTTCTACTGGACGCCGGACGGGCGCGAGATCCTGGACGGGACAGCTGGCCTGTGGTGTGTCAATGCGGGCCACAACCGCAAGCCGATCGTCGAAGCGATCGCGCGCCAGGCGGCGACGATGGACTACGCGCCACCGTTCAACGTCGGCCATCCGGTCGCGTTCGAAGCGGCGACCGCGGTCGCGGCGGTGGCGCCGGCTGGAATGCAGCACGTTTTTTTCGCCAACTCCGGCTCCGAAGCCGCCGATACCGCGATGAAGATGGCGATCGCGTATCACCGCGCCCGCGGCGAGCCGGCGCGTCGCATCATCATCGGCCGTGAGCGCGGTTATCACGGCGTGAATATCGGCGGCACGATGGCCGGCGGCATTCCGGGCAACCGCAAGGCCTACGGGGCGTTGATGGCAGGTGTCGATCACCTGCGTTCGACGCACGACCTGGCACGCAACGCGTATTCCAAGGGACAACCCGCGCACGGGGCGGAGTTCGCGGATGAACTCGAGCGCATCATCGCGTTGCACGACGCGTCCAACGTCGCCGCGGTGATCGTCGAACCGATGGCCGGCTCTGCCGGTGTGCTCGTGCCGCCAAAGGGGTATCTGGAAAAGCTGCGCGCCATTTGCGACAAACACGGCGTGCTGCTCATTTTCGACGAAGTGATCACCGGTTTCGGGCGCCTGGGTGCGCCGTTTGCGGCGCATCGCTTCAATGTCAAGCCCGATCTGCTCACCTGCGCCAAGGCGATCAACAATGCCGCGGTGCCAATGGGCGCGGTCATCGCGCGCAACGAGATCCACGACGCGATCGTCAATGCGGCGCCGGAGGGCGCGATCGAATTTCTGCACGGGTACACATACTCCGGTCATCCGCTCGCGTGCGCGGCCGCGGTCGCAACCCAGAAGCTGTTCGCCGAGGAGAAACTTTTCGAGCGCGCCCGTTCGATGGAGCCGCATTTCGAGGCGGCGCTGCACTCGTTGCGCGGCGCACGCCACGTGATCGATATCCGCAACATCGGGCTGGTGGGCGGGGTTGAGCTGGAGCCGCGCGCCGGTGCCCCCGGGCGGCGCGCCGTGGATGCGCACATCAAGTGCTTCGAAGCCGGCGTCTTGGTGCGCTTCACCGCCGACATCCTCGCGTTGAGCCCGCCGCTCATCATCGAGCGCGCGCAGATCGAGCGCATCGTCGAGACGATTCGTACCGTGCTGAAAACGCTCGAGTAGTCGCACGCAGGTGACGTCAGCCGCCCCGCCGCGCCTGACGTTGTTCGGCACCGCCGCGGTCGCGACGTCGACCGCGCAGGACGCGACGCAGTTGCCGTTTGCGCCCGAGCGGTTGTTCCAGCTGGTGGCGTTCCTCGCCGTGCGTGGTGCGTGGGTCGCGCGCGAGCAACTTACCGCGCTGCTCTGGCCCGAGCTGCCGTCGGACGCAGCGCGCCGCAACCTGCGCAAGCTTATCTTCCGCGCCCAGCGCCAGCTCTGGTTCGGCGCCGAAGTGCGTGCCGATGCGCTGCGTTGGCAGGTCGAATCGGACGTGGCCGATTTTGACGCTGCCGTGGCACGTGCTGATTGGGCGCGCGCGGTCGAGGGCTATGGCGGCGTTTTTCTCGAGGGCATGGAGCACGCGGCGAGTTCCGCGTTCGCTGAGTGGCTAACGTTCGAACGCACCCGCCTGGCAGCGGCGTTTCGCGACGCCGCCGCAAAGCGCTGCGATGAACTGCGCACCAACGCCGGCGCGCGTGCTGACGTTGCGAGCCGGTGGTTATTGCATGATCCGTTCGATGAGGATGCGCTCG
>DASQAE010000579.1:0-7014 GCA_035635915.1 Burkholderiaceae bacterium
CGAGCACGATGTCGCGCAAACCAAGTCGCAGTTGCGCCACGACATCGCGGCTGCCGCGCATCGATGCGATCAACGCACGCTGGGTCAGCATCAGTGCCAGTTGTGCCACCACCGCATAGAACGCGGACAAGCCGGGCGACAGATCCTCGACCATCAGGCACCAGACCAAAACGCCGATCGGAATCAGGAAATGCAACCCGGCCTGCACCGTTGGCCACGCTTCCGGCTGGACCGGGTTCTCAACGTCGATGTCCGGCGGCATGTCCGGAACCCGTGCAACCATGCGACACGCGATCAGATACAGCGCGAGCAGCAGCGCACCGATCGCCCAAGGCGCAGCAGCGCCGAGCACGGCCTGCGCGCCGACGATGAGGTAGTAGATGACGCCAACCACGACGATCGTGCCGCTCGCCCCAAGTGCGAAGCGCAGCGCGCGCTCGCGCACCGGACGTGGCGCACGTTTGATCATCGGTTGCATACCGAGCTTCAGCGCTTCCAGATGGACGATGTAGAACAGCGCCACGTACGAGAGGATCGCCGGCAGGAACGCGTGCCGGATGATGTCCGAGTACGGAATGCCGACGTACTCGACCATGAGGAATGCGGCTGCGCCCATGACCGGCGGCATGATTTGGCCGTCGACCGAACTCATCGTTTCGATCGCGCCCGCCTTCACCCCGCCGTAACCGGCTTTTTTCATCAACGGGATGGTGAAAATGCCGCCGGAGACGACGTTGCTCACCGAAGAGCCCGAGATGAGTCCGTTCAGGCCCGACGACACCACCGACACTTTGGCCGGCCCGCCTCGCAAGTGGCCTAGAAAGGCGAAACTCACCTGCATCATGTAGTTGCCGGCGCCCGCGCGATCGATCAATGCGCCGAACAAGACGTAGATGAAGATAAAACCCACCGAAACGCCGAGCGCGATGCCGTAAACGCCCTCAGTGGTGAGCCACATGTGGCTCACCATGCGGTTCACCGAGGCACCCTTGTGTGCGATCACGTCGGGCATGTACGGTCCCGCCAGCGCGTAGATGAGGAAAACGACCGCCAGGATCGTCATCGGCAGGCCGACTGCGCGCCGTGTCGCTTCGAACAGGATCAACAGGCCAACAACCGAGGTCACGACGTCGAGCCGGGTCGGCTGGCCGGGTCGGTCGGCGATTGCGTTGTAGAAGAGGAAAAGATAAGCACCGGCGAACGCACCCGCGACGGCAAGAACCCAGTCATAAGAAGGGATGCGCGTGCGCGGCGCCCCACGCCAGGCAGGAAACGCCAGGAACGTCAGCAGCAGCCCGGTACCAAGGTGGATCGCGCGCGCCTCGGTGTCGTTAAAAACGCCTTTGCCGAGCACAAACGGCAGCGGTGACGCGTACCAGAGCTGGAACAACGACCAGACCACCGCGATCACCAGCATCAACTGCGCGGCGAACCCCGTGGCCTGCCGGCCGCCGGTGTCCGCATCGGCAACCAGCTGCGCAAGGTCAGGCGCTATTGGCCCCTGTCCCTGGGTCATCTCTCCTCCGAAGTTGCATCGGTGTTCTTTTTGTGGAGCACCTGGCCCCGCGGCCAGTCTACGCGGAGGTTTGGCGGCGAAAGACGACTGGTGGCGTGCGGCAGGAACTGCACGCCTTGCAGCGGCGCTACAGCGAAATCGATCGCAAGATCACGCTGCGCCGCGAAGCGCTGCACGCCGAAGCGACGGTCTGATCGAACAGAACCGTCGCGGCAGGGGATAAGGGCGAGCTACTTCACCCACCCCTTCTCGTGGTAGTACTTCAACGCGCCGTCATGCAACGGCGCAGTCAGACCCGCCTTCAGCATGTCTTCCGGCTTGAGCACCGCAAGCGCCGGATGCAGCTTCTTGAACTCTTCGAAGTTGTCGAACACCGCTTTCACGATCTGGTAGACGACGTCATTCGGTACCTTGGCGGATGAAACGAACGTGGCCTGAACGCCGAACGTGCGCGTGTCCTGTGTGTTATTCGGATACAAGTTGGCGGGAATCGTGGCGTACGCGTAGTACGGATTCTCCTTCACCAGCTTGTCGACCGCGGGACCCGTGAGTGGCACCAGCTTTGCGGCACAGATCGTCGTCGGGTCCTGGATGTTCGCGGACGGATGGCCAACGCCGTAGAAAAATCCGTCGATCTTGCCGTCGCACAGCGCCTGGCCGTGTTCATCCGGGCGCAGTTCTGCAGCAAGCGAGAAGTCGGTCATCTTCCATCCCATCGCCGTCAGCAGTTGTTCCATCGACGCACGCGTACCGGAACCGGGATTGCCGACGTTAAAACGCTTGCCTTTGAAATCCTCGAACTTGGCGACGTTTGCTTCCTTGCGGGCGAGCACAGTAAACGGCTCAGGGTGCAAGGCGAACACCGAACGCAGCTCGGAGTAAGCGCCGTCCTTGGTGAACTGTTGCGCGCCCTTGGCCGCGTTGAAGTGCACGTCCGATTGCGCAACCCCGAACTCGATCTCACCCGACTTGATCGCGTTGATGTTGAACACCGAGCCGCCAGTGGATTCGACCGAACAACGCAAGCCGTGTTTGGCGCGGTCGCGGTTGACCAGACGGCAGATCGCACCACCCGCGGGGTAGTACACGCCCGTCACACCGCCGGTGCCGATGGTGATGAACTTCTGCTGCTGCGCCGTCGCGGCCGGCGCCATTGCCACAAGAACCGCGGCAGCTGCCGCCGCCGCGATCGAAACAAGACGTCGCATTTTTCCCCTCTTTTGGGTAGCCGTTGCTGCGGGCAAGAGGCGGACCTTAGTCGGGTCAGCGACGTGGCGCAAGGCAGGTTCTCTACCCACGCGATGTCTGTGCCACTGCGGTGTCGATCGCTGCTGCGAGGCGCTCTACCACCAGGTCGAGTTCGGCATCCGTAATGATGAAGGGCGGCGCCAGCAGAACGTGATCGCCCTGCGCGCCGTCGATGATGCCGCCCATCGGGTAACACATCAGCCCGGCCTCGAGCGCCGCGCGCTTGACTTTCGCGGCCAGCTTCGAGATCGCATCAAAGGGTTCCTTGCGCGCGCGATCGCGCACGAGTTCCAGCGCTAGGAACAGGCCACGACCGCGGATGTCGCCGACGTGCGGATGGGCGCCGAACACCTCCTTCAGGCGCGCACGCAGCTTTTCGCCCTGGTGCGCGCAGCGTTGCACCAGGCCGTCGCGTTCGAGGACGTTCTGCACCGCGAGCGCGGCACTGCACGCAACCGGGTGGCCAATGTAGGTGTGGCCATGCTGGAAAATGCCGCTGCCCGCAGCGATGGCGGCGATCAGACGCGCACCGACGAGCACCGCGCCAATCGGCTGGTAACCACCGCCGAGTCCCTTCGCGATCGCCATCAGGTCGGGCGCAACACCTTCCTGCTCGCATGCGTGCAAGGTACCGGTGCGGCCCATTCCGCACATCACCTCGTCGAGAATGAGCAGGATGCCGTGCTGGTCACAGATCTGACGCACGCGCTTGAAGTAGCCGGGCGGCGCGGTCAGGCACCCCGCGGTCGCGCCGCCGACGGTCTCGGCGACGAACGCAATCACCTTGTCGCCGCCCACGCGCGCGATCGTTTCCTCGAGCTCGCGCGCGAGGCGTTCTCCGTATTGCTCCGCGCTCTCACCGGCGAGCTGATCGCGATATGCGTAAGGCGGACTCACGTGCTCCACTTCGATCAACAGCGGCGCAAATTGCTGGCGCCGCCACTTGTTGCCCCCGACCGCCAGCGCGCCCAGCGTGTTGCCGTGATAACTCGCCCGTCGCGCGATGAACCGCACGCGCTGCGGCTGGCCGATCTCGACGAAATACTGGCGCGCGAGCTTGAGCGCCGCTTCCATCGCCTCCGACCCGCCGGACACGAGGTAAACGTGCGAAATGCCAGGGGGTGCATGCGCGACCAGGCGGTCGGCGAGTTCTTCGGCGACTTCGGTCGAAAAAAAGCTCGTGTGCGCGTACGCGATACGGTCGATCTGCGCGTGTATGGCGGCGAGCACATCCTGGTGTCCGTGCCCGAGGCACGAAACCGCCGCGCCGCCGCTCGCGTCGAGATAGGTCTTGCCGCTTGCATCGGTGATCACGCAGCCTTGCGCGTGCACGGCGAGCGGATACAAACCACGCAGCTGGCGATGCAGGAGATGCGATTCATGCTTCATGACGGCCATTGATACGAGGAGTGTGCGAGCGCGAACATGGGATTATCGCCGCGTCGTTGCCCGGCGGTCGCACGTTGTGTCTTGCAATAATCCGCGCTTGATCGTTTCGACCTCGACTCGCTCGAACCATGAACGCACTACGACTTACGCTCGCGCTGGCCACTGGCTTGGCCGCGTTTTCCGCCGCAGCGATGACGGACGGCCGCACGACCCAGGACCGACCGTTCGTTTCCGGTGGCGTCTCGCAGGACGAACTCGCCGACCTGCGCACCAAACAACCGTTCTTCAGCCTCTCGCTGCTCACGGCCGCGCGCGGTTCGGGCGCCCATCTCGCCGGCGTACGCGTGCGTATCGTCGACGGACAGGGCAAGCCGGTGCTCGAAACAGAAATGGATGGTCCGTACCTGCTCGTCGATCTGCTTCCCGGCAAGTACCAGCTCGAAGCCGTCAACGAAGGCGAGACGCAAAAACGCTCGCTCACGCTGCGCGAAGGCAACGCGCAGCGCGTAGTGCTTTACTTCAAATCCGACGCCGACGTTTCACCTGACCTGAAACGCTGAGCGGCGGACGCAGGTGCAGCGGCGCCGCTTCCTCGCCTCCGCGCTGCTGGCACTGACTGCCGCAAAGGTGCGGGGCGCCCAACCGCGCGAGTTCTCCTTTGCCGTGCTGGGCGACGCGCCGTACGGGCGCGGCGAAGAACGCGAGTTCGACCGCGTCATCGACTACATCAATCTGGATCCTTCGCTGCGCTTCGCGGTGCATGTCGGCGATCTGAAGGCGGCGGCGGAAAGCTGCTCGGATGCCCTGCTCAAGCGCCGCTTCGCGGCGCTCGAACGCCTGACGCTGCCCTGGCTCTATACGCCCGGCGACAACGACTGGACCGATTGCCACGGCCGCTCAGCCGGTCGGTTCAATCCACTCGAGCGCTTATTGTTCCTGCGCAAGGTTCACTTTGGCGCCGGCGTGCACACCCATGGGCCGAACGGTTTCACCCTGGACGTGCAAAGTGCGTCGCCGCAGTTCGCTTCCTTCGTCGAAAACGCGCGTTTCGCTCTCGACGGCATTGTCTTCGCCACAGTGCATGTGGTCGGCAGCGACAACGGACTCGTGCCATGGCGCGGCATCGACAGCGACGATCGCGTGGCGGCCCCACGACCGGAACGGATCGCCGAGGTGCGCGAGCGCACTGCTGCAACGCTGGCGTGGATCGATGCAGCGTTCGAGCACGCACAGGCGATCAACGCGCGCGCAGTCGTGCTGTTCTTTCATGCCAACCCGTCGTTCGAGCGCCGCCCGGAGCACGCACGGCGCAAACCGTTCAACGCGTTCCTGGCGCGTGTGCACGAGCGCGCGCAAACCTTCGCACGGCCGGTTCTGCTCGCGCACGGCGACTATCACTGGTACCAGATCGACACCCCGTTTGCGGACCTGCCACGCGTCGTGCGCATGCAGGTACCGGGCAGCCCGTTTGTCGGCTGGGTCAAGGTCACGGTGTCCGAGACCAACGCGAACGGTGGTTTCTTCGTTTTCGAGCGCGGCACCACGCGCTCGCAGGACCCACCGTAGCGCCGCTCGCGCGCGCGATCCGCGCGCCCGAGGGCCGGCCCTCAGGCCGAGGCGACGCGACGATCGAACGGATCGGGCTGCAGCATGCAACGGTTCAGCTCGTCGCACGCCGCTGCGTATTCGCGCGCCAGTCGTTCGATGGCTTCGGCCGCAGTAGTCACGCGGTCGATCGCGCCGATGCCCTGACCACTGCCCCAGATGTCGCGCCACGCCTTGCTGCGGCCGGTACCAAAGTTCATCTTCGCTGGATCGCTCGCCGGCAGGTTGTCGGGGTCGAGACCGGCCGCCACGATCGAGGTCTTGAGATAGTTGCCGTGCACGCCGGTGAAAAGATTGGTGTAGACGATGTCGTCCGCGCGACTGTCGACCAGCGCCTGCTTGTACGCGGGCGCCGCGTTCGCCTCGTGCGTCGCGATGAACGCGCTGCCGATATAAGCGAGGTCCGCGCCCATCGCCTGCGCCGCCAGGATCGATCGACCATTGGCAATTGCGCCGGAAAGCAGCAGCGGGCCATCGAACCAGCTGCGGATTTCCTGCACCAGCGCGAACGGGCTTTGCCGGCCGGCATGACCGCCAGCGCCGGCTGCAACTGCAATCAGGCCGTCTGCCCCCTTTTCGATTGCTTTGTGGGCGAACGTGTCGTTGATGATGTCGTGCAGGACGATGCCGCCGTAGGCGTGCACGGCGGCGTTGACCTCGGTGCGGGCCCCCAACGACGTGATGACGATCGGCACCTTGTACTTCACGCACAGTTGCAGATCATGCTCGAGCCGGTCGTTCGACCTGTGCACGATCTGGTTGACGGCGAACGGTGCCGCTGGACGTCCGGGGTGGGCGCGGTCGTAAGCGGCCAAGTCTTCCACGATCCGCGCCAGCCACTCGTCGAGCAATTCGAGCGGGCGGGCGTTCAGCGCTGGAAATGACCCGACGATCCCGCCTTTGCATTGCGCGAGCACCAGATCCGGGTTCGAGATGATAAAAAGCGGCGCGCCGACGGCGGGCAGGCGCAGCCGGTCGCGCAGGCTGGCGGGAAGGCTCATGAGGCGGTGCGAGTCTCGGCGATGGCGGAGCGATGGCGGATATTGCCCTGAGTGGTGATTTTTCACACGCCGTGGCCCCGAATCGTGCGTTGTTGCGTCCGAAAGATCACCTTTTCACTGCATCCGGTTACGTCTATGTTGTCGTATTCAGGCCGTAAGAGACTTGAACCGACCGTGCCGGGCTGACCGGGACCGTTTCCGAACGAATCCGACTCGACATGTCTGACCCGCGCAACGACCGAAGCCCCGCCGCTA
>DASQAE010000580.1:0-7321 GCA_035635915.1 Burkholderiaceae bacterium
GTCCTTCGAAAAACTCACGCGGATTGGCGTATCCGTGCGCCAGGCCCTCGACGGCAAGCTTCAGCTCAGGGTCGACGTTGGGGTAGTCGAGCACTGCCTTGGGATGCACGCCGATGATGTTGTTGATGATGAATTCCAGCCGCGCCAGTCCGACACCCTGGTTCGGCAGCGCCTGGAAATCGAAGGCCAGTTGCGGATTGCCGATGTTCATCATGATCTTGACCGGGATAGTCGGCAGCGCACCGCCCTGCACCGTCTCGACTTCCATTTCGAGCCGGCCTTCGTAGATGTTGCCGGTATCGCCTTCCGCGCACGACACCGTCACCATGGCGCCGTCGACCAGGATCTCGGTTGCGTCACCACAACCGACCACCGCCGGAATGCCAAGTTCGCGCGCGATGATCGCTGCGTGGCAGGTGCGCCCGCCGCGATTCGTGACGATTGCTGCCGCGCGTTTCATGACCGGCTCCCAATTCGGATCCGTCATGTCGGTCACCAGCACATCACCCGCTCGCACGCGCTCCATCTGCGATGCGCTTGCGACTACGCGCACCCGGCCAATGCCGATCTTCTGGCCGATCGCGCGGCCCGTCGCAAGCACCGTCGAGGTCGCCTTCAGGCGGTACCGGCTGTGCCCTTGTGTCTGAGCGCGCGATTGCACGGTCTCCGGACGCGCCTGCAGGATGTAGATGCGCCCATCGATTCCGTCCTTGCCCCACTCGATGTCCATCGGCCGGCCATAGTGGTTCTCGATGGTGATCGCGTAACGGGCGAGTTCCAGCACATCGGCATCGGTCAGAGAAAACTGGTGCCGCTGCGCATCGGGCACGTCCACGGTGCGCACGAGGCGACCGCTCGCAGGCGCGGGATCAAACTCCATCTTGATCAGCTTCGAGCCGAGAGAGCGCCGGATGATTGAAAATTTGTTCGCCGCGAGCATCGGCTTGTGGACGTAGAACTCGTCGGGATTCACCGCGCCCTGAACCACCGTTTCGCCGAGCCCATAGCTCGAGGTGATGAACACCACATCGCGGAAACCTGATTCGGTGTCCATCGTGAACATCACGCCCGCAGCCCCACGGTCGCTGCGCACCATACGTTGCACCCCGGCAGAGAGCGCGACGTCCGCATGCGCAAATCCCTGGTGCACCCGATAGGCGATTGCCCGATCGTTGTAGAGCGAAGCGAACACGTGTTTGATCCGGTCGAGCACCTGCTCGATGCCGACAACGTTGAGGAACGTTTCCTGTTGCCCGGCAAACGAAGCGTCCGGCAGATCTTCGGCAGTGGCGCTCGAGCGCACGGCGAATGAAATGTCACTGGCCGAGCCGGCAGCCAGTCCGCCGAACGCCGCTCTGATCTCGTCCTGCAGGTCGCGCGCCAACGATGCGGCCATTACCCACGAGCGGATCTCATCACCGGCGGCAGCAAGCTCCTTGACGTCGTCAACGTCAAGCGCTGCCAGGCGCGCATTGATGCGCGCCGTGAGGCCGCTACCTTGCAGGAAGCTGCGAAACGCCTCGGCCGTGGTCGCGAAGCCATCGGGCACGCGGATGCCTTGGTCCGCGAGTTGGCTCAGCATTTCGCCAAGCGAGGCGTTCTTGCCGCCAACCGACTCGACGTCGGTCATCCGCAGTTGGCTGAACGGCACGACGTACTTGCCTCGCTGCATGAATGCTCCTCGGCCGCACGCCGTTGTACTGTCAATTGGTTTCTTGCTGCCGCGCCGCATGTGCAAGAATCGCGCGCATTCTACCGACTCATCTCGCGCCCCCGCCTGTCCGACCGCATGACTGCATCCTTCGAACGCACGGTGTTCTACGTCTCGGACGGCACGGGAATCACGTCCGAAACGTTGGGCCACTCCGTGATGACGCAGTTCGGCGCGTTGCGTATGCGCAAGGAGACGATTCCGTTCATCGACTCGCCCGACAAGGCGCGCGAAGCGGTGGCGCGCATCAACGAAGCCGGGCGCCGCGACGGCAAACGGCCCATCGTGTTTTCCACCCTGGTCGAGCCCGCGGTCAACGCCCAGATCAAACACGCGGACGCGCTGATTCTCGACCTGTTCGAATCGTTCGTCGTTCCGCTCGAGCAGGAACTCGGCTTGCCATCGAGTCACTCGATCGGGCGGTCGCACAACATCGCCGACTCGGAGAATTACCAGCGCCGTATCGAGGCAATCAACTTCGCGTTGGCGCACGACGACGGCCAGTCGGCCAAGGGGCTGGCTGCTGCCGACGTGATCCTGGTCGGCGTTTCGCGCAGCGGCAAAACACCGACCAGCCTGTACCTGGCCATGCAATACGGCATCAAGGCGGCGAACTACCCGCTGATCCCGGAAGACTTCGAACGCGATGAACTGCCCTCGGCGCTACCGCCGCATCGGGCGAAGATTTTCGGTCTTTCGATAGCACCGGAACGCCTGGCCGAGGTACGCCATGAGCGGCGGCCGAACAGCCGCTATGCCGCGCTGGACAACTGCCGCCACGAGGTCACTGCGGCCGAGCACATGATGCGGCGCGAGGGCATTCGCTGGCTCTCCTCGACCACCAAGTCGATCGAGGAGATCGCAGCAACGATCCTGCAGGAAGTCGGCTTGGGCCGCAGCCAGTAGGTGCGGTTCTCAGCGCTGGTAGAGCCAGTCGCGCGTCAGCGGCAGGTCGGTCGGTCCCGGCCGGGTCTGCTTGCTCGCCAACACCTGATAGATGTTGAGCCAGTGCTGTGCGAAGCCGTGGCTGCAGCCGGCGAGGTACGCGCGCCAGATGCGCAACTTCTTGTCGGACGCGGCGTGCCGCAGGACGGAGAGTTTCGCCTCGAGGCGGCTCGCCCAGTGCGCGAGCGTCTTGGCGTAGTGCGGCCGCAGGCTTTCGACGTCGAACACCTCGAAGTTCTGCCCAGCCATCTCGCGCACCACGAGATGCAGGTGCGGCAGTTCGCCTTGCGGGAAAACGTACCTGTCGATGAACTCGCTGATGCCGGAGCCGACCGGTTTGTTGTCGACGTCAACCGACGTGATGCCATGATTGAGGAACAGGCCGCGCTCGCGCAACAGGTCGCGCACGATGCCGAAGTACGTCGGCAGGTTGCGTAGTCCAACGTGTTCGAACATGCCGATGCTGGAGATCTTGTCGAAACTTTCCGCGCCAAAACGCGAAACCGCATCGCGATAGTCGAGCAGCAGCACCTCGGCGCGCTCGGAGAGTCCCGCCTGCGCGATGCGCTCGTTGGCGAGCTTCCACTGGTTTTCTGAAAGCGTGATGCCGACCGCACGCACGCCGTAGTGACGCACTGCATGCAGGACCATTGCGCCCCAGCCGCAACCGATGTCGAGCAAACGATCGTCGGAAGTCAGGCGCAGCTTGCGGCAAACGTGATCAAGTTTGCCGACTTGTGCCTCCTCGAGCGACTCGTTGCCAGTGCGGAAGTAGGCGCATGAGTACACCATGCGCTCGTCGAGCCACGCCTGGTAGAAATCGTTGCCGACGTCGTAGTGATACGTCACCGCTTCCTTGTCCTGGCGTTGCGAATGGCGGCCAAGTGCCGCCGCCACGCGGGCGCTGACAGGTGCGCCCGCCGACTCGGCAAGATGCGCGGCGATCGCCACGGCGCGCAACATCGGGCCATCGACATCGAGACGGCCTTCCACAAACCCCTCGGCAAGATCGGCAATGGTCGGATGCGCCATGGTGGCGAGCATGCCGTCATCGCGAACTCTCAGAACGACTTCGGCGCCGTTGCCGAATTGGATCCGCTCGCCACTCGGAAGCACCAGGTCAAGCCCCGGAAGTCCGCCCTGTCGGGACGACTCGGCAAGCCGTTGCAGGCCGCTTTCGACCGCCTGCGCCGCCACGCGGCGTGCATTCTTGCTCAACCAGCCATCTCGCCACATTTCTCCGACCCGTCCTTTTCTTTATTCAACGCCTGCATTTTTTCTGGCCAGCGCCGCCGACGCAACCCTACTCGCGCAATCACGCGGAGGAGATTGGACCTGGACGCAACGCTTCGGCCCGGCGCCGCCGCTCAAACAGGCAAACCGCCGCCGCGGCGGCGACGTTGAGCGACTCGACGCCGCTCGCGAGCGGTATCGTGACATGCTCGTCACAGACCGCGGCGGCCTCCGGCGAGAGGCCTGCGCCCTCGGCGCCGAACATAAACCCAATCGCCCCAGTGGTTAGTTGCGCAGCCCAAAGCGGAGTTCCCGCGTGCGCCGCAGCGCCGATCCAGGGTATGGGCAGGGTAGAAGGCACGTCTTTCGGCCGGATCTCCTCTTTCAGGTGCAATCGGAAGTGCGCACCCTGCGCACCGCGCAGGACTTTGGGCGACCAAAGGCTCACGGTACTCGGGCCTGCCAGAACGTTAGACACGCCGGCGGCAGCAGCCACCCGAAGCAACGCACCCGCATTGCCTGGATCCTGAACGCCGTCCAGAAACAGCGCATCGCCTGCGGCCAGGCTGTGCGGCTCGGGCAGTGGAATCAAGAGCAGCATGCCGCTGCCGCGTTCGACCGGAGAGAGCCGATCGAACAAACCCGCCGCGAGTTCAAACGCCGGCACGCCCGCAGCGATGAACGTGTCGGTCCAGTGCTGTACGTCGATACGGTCGGAACCGCGCCGAAGCACGATCGCCTCGATCGGGTGGCCGGCGGCATGAATAGCCGCGGCGAGAAGCGGGCCTTCCGCCAGCGTTCGACGTTGCTCGCGGATCTCGCGTGACGCCTCGGACAACCGCAACCAGCGCCTGAAATTCGCGTTGTCCGCCGACGTGATCGGTTTCATAGAAGCCAGTCGGTCAACAGCGTTCGTACCGGCAGGAACGAACGGCGATGTGCCGCGCAGGGGCCAAGGCGGCGCAGGTTTTCGAGGTGCTCCTCGGTCGCGTAACCGACGTGGCGCGCGAAGCCGTACCCCGGGAACTCGAGATCGAGTACACGCATCAGGGCGTCACGATGCGTCTTGGCGAGGATCGACGCGGCGGCGATCGCCGGGTGGGTTGCATCGCCGTCGATGATCGCAGTCGCGGGAATGGCAAGGCGCGGCAGCTGGTTGCCGTCGATCAGCGCGCACTCCGCTTCTGGATCAAGCGCCTCGATCGCGCGCTGCATCGCAAGCAGGCTCGCGTTCAGAATGTTGAAACGATCGATTTCTTCGACTGTCGCGAAGGCAACCGCCCATGCGCTCGACCGCGCCTGGATCGTCACGGCCAACCGATCACGCTGCATCGGCGTGAGTTGTTTCGAGTCGCGCAGACCCTCGATCGGCCACCGCACATCGAGGATCACCGCTGCCGCGACGACCGGACCCGCAAGCGGACCGCGGCCGGCTTCGTCGGATCCGCACGTGCGCTCCGGCTCGGCTACGCGCGCGAAAAGCTCCAGGCTGAGTTCGTCACGCCCGCCGCGTTTTGGCGCCTTCATCTGCCGGCTGCCTCTGCGATGGCTTCCGCTACGAGCCCTGCCGTATCGCGTTGTAACGTGGCGCGCAGCGCGGCAAATCGCTCCACGAGTGCGCTCACGCGCGCGGGGTCGTCGAGAAAGGCCATCAGCGCCGGACCAAGCCGCTCCGCCACGACGTCCTCCTGCACGAACTCGGGCACAACATGTTTGCCGGCGAGTATGTTGGGCAAACCGAAGTAAGGGATCAAGGCCTTGCGCCGGGTTATCCACTCGGTCAGCCACGGCACCTTGTATGCAATCACCATCGGCCTTCCGAACAGCATTGCTTCCAGTGTGGCTGTGCCGCCGGCGACGAGTACCGCATCGGCGGCTTCGAGGCAATCGTGCGAGCGTCCCTGCGTAATGAACGTTCGTGAGCGATCGACACCAACCCGCTCCAGCATCGTATCGAGCATGCCTTTGAGTTCTGCACTCGCTGCCGGAACTACGAACTGCATCGCAGCGTTGCGTTGCTGCAGCCAGCGGATGGTGTCACAGAACCACGGTCCAAGAGCGCCAACCTCCGCCTTGCGACTGCCAGGCAGGATCGCGACGGTCGGAACCGCGACACGGATTCCAAGGCGCGCGCGCGCTGCCGCGGCGTCGGCGCGCTGCGGCAGCGTGCTCGCGAGCGGATGGCCCACGTAGGTGGTCCGCACGCCTGCGGCGGCAAAAAATTTTTCCTCGAACGGCAGCAACGGCAGCAGGTGTTCCACCCCACGCGCGACCTGTGCGACCCGCTCGGGGCGCCACGCCCATACTGCCGGGGCGACGTATTGAATCGTGCGCACGCCGGCGGCGCGCAACTTCTCATGCACGCCAAGATTGAAGTCGGGCGCGTCCACCCCGACGAACACACGCGCCGGCCAAGCCACCACGCGTGCCTTCAGTTCGCGTCGCACGCGCAGCAGCCGCGGCAGGTGCCGCAACACCTCCGCGTAGCCACGGACGGACAACTCGCGCACGTGCCACCAGGCGTCGAATCCCGCGGCGAGCATGTGATCACCGCCGATGCCCGCACACTCGCAGGCAATGCGCCCGTGCAGTGCCGGCAACACCAGTGCGGCAAGCATGTCGCCGGAGGCCTCGCCGGCAGCCATCGCAATGCGTGCCGGTGCGGGGTTCACGGTGCCAGTCAGCGCAGAATTCCGCGCTCGGATTCGCGCAGAAATCCCAGGAATAGCTGCAGCGGTTGCCCGTGCTCCGGCTGCTCGGCAACCTGGGCTTCCAGTTGCTCGATCGCCTGCGCCAGGCTGAGCCCATCGCGATACACGGTCTTGTAGGCGCGCCGCAGCGCCGTGATCGCCGCGGCGGAGAATCCGCGCCGGCGCAGACCTTCGACGTTCATGCCACGCGCCGACGCCGGGTTGCCCGCGCCCAAGACGAACGGCGGAGTGTCCTGAACCAGGATCGTGCCGCCCGCAGTCATCGCATGCGGCCCGATCTTGACGAACTGGTGCACGCCCGTCATGCCACCGAGGATCACCCAGTCGCCGATCACGACGTGGCCAGCAAGTTGCGCATTGTTGGCAAAGATCGTGTTGTCGCCCACGACACAATCATGCGCAATGTGCACGTAGGCCATCAGCCAGTTGTTCGAGCCGATGCGGGTGACACCGGTGTCCTGCACGGTGCCGGTATTGAGCGTGCAGTATTCACGAATCGTATTGCCGTCGCCGATCTCCAGCCGCGTCGGTTCGCCGGCGTACTTCTTGTCTTGCGGCGGACCGCCGATGGAGGAAAACGAAAAAATCCGGTTATTGCGGCCGATGCGCGTGTGTCCCTGCAGCAGCGTGTGCGGCCCGATGCTCGTGCCCTCGCCGATGCTGACGTTCGGCCCCACCACCGAATAGGCCCCGATCTCGACATCGGGCGCGATCTGGGCCG
>DASQAE010000581.1:0-8670 GCA_035635915.1 Burkholderiaceae bacterium
CACGGTGACGCTGTTCGCCAGCGCGAGCGCACGGCCGTTCAACATGCGCCGGTCCGCGCGCGATTTAAGTGGTCCCGCGTGTGGGATCGAAGGCTTCGAGCGCCTGCGCGGCAGAACGGATCGCATCGCCGATCAGTCCGACTGACGCACGTTGCGCAAGCTGTCGAACGCGACCGCAAGCACGATAGCGGCGCCGACGAATGCTCCCTGCCAGAAGGTGCTGATCCCGAGCAGCGTCAGGCAGTTGCGGATCACTTCGATCATGTACACGCTGATCTTCACCCGTCGCACCGAGGCGGATGAAATCCGCCTTGGTCCGCGCAATCCACGCGTCCCAATTGTTATGTCCCTCTTGTTACGCAGAACCTACCCGCTGTGCGAAATGATGCGTGTGTAGTCGGTCCTGGCTGCGCGGCTGGCGGCGGTCTCGGCATCTTCGGGCAGCTTGTCGCGCGCAGCCGGCACATGCGCGGCACCGCCGTGGCGCATCGCTACGCCCGTGGCCAGGATATCGATCACGACCATGTAGAGCAGGCGGCTGATCATCGGAATATGCATCGTGACGTCTTCAGGATGATCGATCGCGATCGTCACCGTGGTTTTTTTCGCGAGCGGGGCGTGGCTGGGCGTGATCGCGATCACGGCAGCGCCGGCGGCCATCGCCATATCGACAGCCTTGAGCAGTTCGGCGATCTTGCCCGACCCCGAAATGGCCACCACGACATCGCCGGCGCCGATCGCGTTGGCCGCAAGGAGCTGCAGGCGCGTGTCCGTGTAGGCAGCCGCCGGCACGCCGAAGCGCAGGAACTTGTATTGCGCGTCCTGCGCAATCACGCTGTAGTTGCCCAACGCGTAAAAGTCGATGCGCCGTGCGTTCAAGAGCAGCGCGATCGCACGATCGACGGCTTCGCTGTTCAGCTGGTCGCGCACCTTCAGCACTGCAGACGCGGTGTTGTCGAGCACCTTCGCACCCAGCTCGTGGGTCGAGTCGGTGCGCTTGACCTGCGTGTGCGTGACCGGGATGGTGCCGGTCAGGCCCGATGCCAGCTTGAGCTTGAAGTCCGACAGGCCCTCGCAGCCGAGCGAGCGGCAGAAACGCACGACCGTAGGCTGACTGACGCCGGCCCGGGTTGCGATCTCCATGATCGGGTCGTTCAGCACGCTGCGTGGCTGGCTCAGGACGAGGTCGGCCACACGGCGCTCGGCCGCCGACAGCGATTCGCGCGACTGACGCACGCGATCGAGCAGCGACGATCCGCCGCCGCGCCGGCGCAGTTCCGCATCCAGGATTGCCGAGGTTCCGGTGAACGTGGATGTATCGGACGTGATGACGAATGTAGGAATGTTGGCGACGTACTTCGACAAACGTCCCATGGCTTCGAAACGCGAACGGAAACCGGACTTGTCGAAGTAACTGCCCAGCCGCGGCACGATGCCGCCGCCGATGTACACGCCGCCGAACGCGCCCAGCGTCACGGCGACACCGGCCGCGGCGGTTCCAAGCAGCTCGCAGAAAACCTCGAGCGTTTCTGCGCACACGGCGCACTCGCCCGCCAGGCCGCGCTGCGTGATCTCGGGCGCCTTCAGCGCCTCGAGCGAACCGCCACGCTTGTCCGCCAGGGCGGCGTAGATGAGTTCGATGCCCGAAGCCGAAACGAGGCGCTCTTCGGAAACGTGCGGGTATTGGCGCCACGCGTATTCAAGAATGATCATTTCGCGCGCGGTCTGCGGTGCGAACGCGATGTGTCCGCCCTCGGAGGCGAGCGAGACCCAACCGTCGTCGACTGGAATCAGCCCCGAGACTCCGAGTCCCGTGCCCGCGCCCACCAGACCGATCACGCTGCGCTCGCGCGGCGCGCCCCCGCCCACCTGGCGGAACTGCTGGCGCGTGAGATGCGGCAGGCCCATCGCGAGCGCAGTGAAGTCGTTTACCACGAGCAAAGTGTTGAAACCCACTGCCTGACGCGTCGCTTCGATCGAGAATTGCCAGTGGTAGTTGGTCATCCGCACGAGATCGCCCTCGACCGGATTGGCGATGGCGATGGCGCCGTGGCGAATGTCGTGCGCGCCGACCATGTCGATGTAGGCACGCAGCGCGGAGAGGAAATCCGGATAGTCCGCGCACGGGAGCGCCTTGGCGTCGCTCAGTACGCCGTTCGCGCGTTCGATGGCGAAGCGCGCATAACTGCCGCCAATGTCTGCGAGCAATTTCGCTTCAGTTGAGACCGACATCGTGGCTTGGGGTTCAGTAATCACCACCGGCGGGGTGGATCGTGAGTTCATCGATCACCTCGTTATATGGCAGCGCCAGCAGATCAACGATGCGCGTGGCCAGCGCACTCGGTGCCAACGCCCAGCGCGGGTCCTTGGTGCTTTCCAGCGCGCCGTTGAAGGCGCTGTCGATGACTCCCGGCATCACCGTGGTGAGTCGCACGCCGCGGTCACGCACTTCCCGATGCAACGAGGTGCCGAAGCCGAGCAATCCGAACTTGCTGCCCACATAAGGCGCCATGTTCGCGAGCGGGCGACGCGCCAGGTCCGACGCCACGTTGACGATGTAGCCACGACCGCGCGCCAGCATTCCGGGCAGGACGGCGTGCGCAAGCAGCATCGGCGCGGCGAGATTCAACGCAAGCAATTCGAGGATTTCCCCATCCGACCAATCCATGAACGGCTTGTACCAACCGACTCCTGCGTTGTTGATCAGCACGTCGATACGACCGAGAAATGCGTCTGCAGTCGCAACGAGCGCACGGCATTCAGCCGCGTTGCGCAGGTCGGCGGCCGACCATCCGAGCGAAGTATTGAAGTCGCGCTCGATGGCCTCGGCGCGTTGCCGCAGTTCACTTTCATTGCGGCTCGCGAGAAACACGCGGTAACCGCGCTCGACCAGTGCGCGCGCCAGCGCCGCGCCAAGCCCGCGCGAAGCGCCGGTGACGACGACGCGCGAAAGGTCGGCGTGGATCATTGCGCGCGGTTCGCGTTCAGTGCAGAGCACGTGTGCTCATGTAGATCAACTACAACCGTTGCTTTTGCGCACCAGCCAACGCGTTTTAGTGGCTCCCGTGTTTTCTCATATTTGTCAGCGATTTATCACCTGACAGCAAAAGTCGCGTCTGCTGATTGCAACATGGATTTGCGCTATGGCGATTGCACGAGCATGTAGTTTTGTTACGCTACTCCGCGTACGGGGAGACAAGCAAGAGGAAAAGAAGTTACGCAGCCTTCCGCCCGCTGGCCGGTGGTTGCGACGTGCCCCCGTTTCGCTGCTCGCGTGTTGCAGCGGCAAGCCGATCGAATGCCGGTGGGCCCTTTGACGATGGCGGCGGAAAACAACCTGTATCCATGGCTGGTTGCCGACATTGGCGGGACCAATGCGCGCTTTGGCCTGGTACGCGGCAAAGATGCATCGGTCGACGACGTGATCGCCGTCAAGTGTGCGGATTTCCCGACGCCGGAAGATGCGGCAGGCAGTTACCTCGACATGATCGGGGCGCGCGACGGAACTCGACCGCAACCAAAGGTGGCCGCCTATGCGGTCGCTGCGGCCATTCACGGTGACACGGTGCGCCTCACCAACCACACCTGGACCATCTCGCGGCCCGCTGCCATGGCCGCACTCGGCACGCGTCGTGTGCTCCTGCTCAACGACTTCGAGGCACTCGCGCTCGCATTGCCCAAACTGGCGGCGCATGAATCGCGCCAAATAGGTGGCGGTGCGCCGGACCGGAAGCTGCCGATGGCCGTAATCGGACCCGGGACTGGCCTCGGAGTCGCCACGTGTGTTCCGACACCCGGCAGTGGATGGATTGCACTCGCCGCAGAAGGAGGTCATGTCAGCGCAAGTGCTGCAGACGACTTCGAAGCCGAGATACTCGGGCTGGTTCGTGCCGACTTCGGGCACGTCTCCGCCGAGCGGGTTCTCTCGGGCATTGGCTTGCCGAATCTCTACCGCGCGATCGTGCGCTTGCGAGGCGGTCAATTGGAGGCACTCACACCCGCGGCTATCACTGAACGCGCTCTGGCGGGCGGAGACGCGCACTGCGTGGCCACGCTCGATACCTTCTGCGCAATGCTTGGCACGTTCGCCGGCAACGTCGCGTTGACGGTCGGCGCCCGCGGCGGCGTATTCATCTCAGGCGGCATCGTTCCCCGGCTCGGGGACTGGTTCCCGCGTTCACGTTTCCGTGAACGATTCGAGGCGAAGGGGCGGTTTTCGTCTTACCTCGCCGCGATCGCGACCGCGCTGCTCACCGCCAGTCATCCGGCGATGACGGGCGCAGCGCAGGCGATCGAACTGCAGTTGCGGACGAACCCGTGAAGCCCAGTGCAGATAAGACTGCATCAACGCCGACGTGCAGTGTCGGCGCGTTCCGAATGTCCTGGCTTGGCCCGGCGGTGGTGGGCGATGTCGGGGCTGTGGTGGCTGCCCCAACAGCCGCTGCTCTCCAGAAGGCGCGCGTACGCACGCGCCGTGTCCAACAAACCAGAGGGGATCACATGCATAACAAGCGTTTGAAAATGGTGCCGCTCACTGCGGCAGTGCTGCTCACCTGGGCCGGGGCAGCATCGGCCTTGGAGTTCCATGGGTATTTCCGCAGCGGTATCGGCTGGTCGGAGAAGGACGGTGGACAGACGTGCTTCGGCTTGCCGGGTGCTCAAGGCAACGGCAACTTCCGTCTTGGCAACGAATGTGGCACCTACGGCGAAGCGCAGTTCGACCACAACCTGTATGAGGGCAAGGACGGGGTCAAGTTCGACTACCACGTGATGTTCGGCTACTTCGCGCAAGGGCAGCAAGACTTCGAGAACCTCGCTGCGTCGGGCAACCACATCGCGTTGCGCCAGAACTATGCCGAGGCGAAGAGCCTGCCATTCCTGAACGGCGGCAGCGCGTGGGTCGGCAAACGCTACTACCAGCGCCATGACATCCACATCAACGACTTCTTCTACTGGAACACCTCCGGCCCGGGTGCTGGTGTGGAGAAGATCGGCCTGGGCGGCGACCTGACGACCTCATTCGCCATCTTGCGCAACAACGGCAACAATCTGGCCAACGATCCCAATGCCAACGCCACGACAACTCTCGACGCGCGCGTTGCCGGCATTGGCCTTGGGCCAGCCGGGGCACTGGAAGTGGGCGTGCTGTTCAACAAGGCCGACACCAAGCTCGCAGGCAAGAAGAACGGCACCGCGGTGCTGGCCGAGCACACGATCAACGTGCTTGGCGGCGTGAACAAGGTCTTCGTGGTGTGGGGGAACGGGTCCCAGAACAATGCGGGCATCAGCGTTGGCAACAACGTGCCTGGCACGCAGGATGGGACGAAGGGCGTACTCGATTCGTTCCAGTGGCAGATCTCGCCGGCGTTCTCAGGCATGGCGACAGTCGGTTACTACGACTTCAAGAACAATTACAAGTGGACCTTCGCCGGCGCCCGCCCGGTTTTCCATGTCACCGACTACTTCAAGCTCCAGTTCGAAGGTGGCTACAACCGTGTCAAGGCAGCGAACCAGGCCGACGCAGCGACGCTGACCAAGATCACGGTTGCCCCGACCATCGTCGCCGGTCGCGGCTTCTGGACCCGGCCTGAACTGCGCTTCTTCTACAACTACAACAAGTGGAACAACAAGGCCCGTGATGGCGTATTTGGTGCGGGTGCCGGCACTGTCGCAGGTGGCACGGCAGGTCCATTCGCGAACTCGACCAACGGCAGCACCTACGGGTTCCAGGCCGAAGCCTGGTGGTGAGCAGGCAAGCTAGCGCAACAAGTTAACTCCACGAAGATTGAGCGCCGCGTGACCGCGGCGCTTTTTTTTCGCCGAACCCGACCGCGGCTTGCCCTTATTTCTTGCGCGCAGCGATCGCGTCGTCGACCTTGAGGTACGTGTTGCAGTCGCCGTTGTTGACGAACACTTCCTTGCCCTGCGTCTCGACGAACCAGGCGATGTCCTTGCCGCATTGTTCCTTGGTGTCGCCCTTGTGGATGATGTAGTTGATCTTGCCGTTGCGGAACTCGCTCACCTTGACGAACCAATAAGCACCGAAACCATCCTTCCCACTCGGCATCATTGGTTTGGTCCAGGCGATGTCGCCGATCGGCATATCGGACTTGTCCTTCGGCCCGACCACTTTGCCGTCCTTGACCTTCTCGAACGACTCCCAGAAATGCACGCCCCACCCCGTGTAGTCACCGTCGGCACGAAAGTAGCGCACGGCCACCTGGCCATCCGGCACCGGAGCCAGCTGCGGGGTCTGCGCCGACGCGGCCAAACTCGCGCCGAACATCAAAAAGCCGGCCAGAAGGGCGAAGAAAGAACGTCGTTGCATCGTGATGCTCCTTTCGGGCGGTTAGCTGCAGGTGACGAGTAGCACGCGCCTCATAGTCGCGCGCCGATATGAAGGGCGACAGCGCCCTGCGAATCGAGCGTGATGGCCGCGTTGCCAGTTGGAGCAGGGCCGACCAGGACCGTGGCCCCTGAGCAACTTGCGGGCGTGACGCCGACGGCAGGCGTGTAGTCGCCTGCGACGATATCGCAATAGGTACCCGGCGGCAGCCGAGTCGGCAAGACAACAGTGCCCCCCGACGCGCTGCGAGAAAGAGCCACGAAACCCGCGCCATCGCGACAGAAAGCAATGCGGTTTTGATCGGCGTTGATGGACCACGTGGTGCGCCCGCAGTCGGACACTGGCACCCCCGCGGTGGCCTTGCGGAAGGCGACCATGTTTGCAAGCGCGGGCACGCGGTGCTCGCACACCCACGCATTGAGCTGCACACTGCCTAACGTCGCCGTGCACAAAGTAGTGCCACTGCCGTTGAAGGTCGATTGGGTGACGCCACCGGGGTTAGAGGGTGGCCCGGCATCGCGCCCGGACTGCGTGCCGCGATCGAAACCGTAGCTCGACATCAGTGACGGGTAGCCCTGCGGAAACGCGAGTTCGAAGATGACGGCGTTGCGATAGGCGGCGTCTGCGTAACGTATGTTTTGCGCGCGCTGGTTGTCGTGGTTGTCGGTAAACACCACGCTCTTGTCAGGCGGCAGCAATGGCACAGTAAGCGTCTGCAACGTTTGCAGCGTGGCGCTGCCGCGGCCGAGAAACGCGTCGCTGACGCGGTACCCATAGATGAAGTCGGTGACATCCGAAGCTCCGCCGGAGGCGTAGCCAACCCCGAAGTAATCCTGCGCCGTCACGGCTTCACCGGGATTGTTGATCACCTCGAGGAACAAGTAGGGCCGTGCGCGCCCAGCCGCAACCGCCGCATCGTTCACACGCGCAACGATGGCATCGACGTCGCGCGGATGCATGTGCTTGGCGGCGTCGATGCGGAAGCCGGCTACGCCGATTGCGTTCAACGCGATCAGGTAGTCCGCGATGCGATTGCGAACGCTCGTCGCTTCCGTTTTCAGGTCGGCGAGTCCCGCAAGTTCGCAGTTCTGGACCTCCGACGCGTTGCCGTAGTTGTTGATGCCGCACGCCGGATGAAAATCGCCGCTGTTCCACGGCACGGCGGGATAGTTGTACTTCGTGTAGCTGCTGCCGGCACTGCCAACGCCGCTGCCGGCCGTCATGTGGTTGATGACGGCGTCGGCGTAGATGCCGACTCCCACCGCGTTGCAACGGTTCACCATGTCGACGAACTCGGCCTGGCTGCCTGAGCGCGACTGATCGAGCTTGTAGCTGACGGTCTGATAGCGCTGCCACCAGGGCGAGCCGCTGATCAGCGCATGCTCAGAGGGCGGCGAGATTTGCACGGCCTTGAAACCCTTGGGACCGAGCCACGCCTCGCACTCTCGCGCCACGTCGGCCCAGCGCCATTCGAACAGGGGCACGAAGACGTCTCCGGCTTGTGCGCGTCCGGTCGACGTATAGGTCTGCGGCAACGGCGCCTGCTGCATGCCGCCGGCGCTGCCTCCGCCGCCGCTGCCGCACGCCGCAAGAAGCGCGACCGACGCCGCCGCGAACGACAATCCTCGCATCAAGGCGCGGACTCCAACAGCACCACGCCGCGCGCATGCGGCGTTACCTCCACCGCACCAGCGACAACCGTCGCCGTCGCGCCGGTGTACGCGTCGCGGACGCGGGCGCCCTCGGGATAAACAGCCCCGACGTTCACCTTGCCCGGCGCGCTCATGCCGACGGCGACCACCACCCGATCATCGCTGCTCTGGCGGCTGAACGTGTATGGAGCGTCGGCGAGTTTCGCGTGCGCGCCGCGCGCAAGCGCGACGTGGCGCCGTCGGAACTGGCCGAGCTTGCGCCAGTGTTCGAGGACGTCGCTATCCGGGCTGGCCCAGTTCATGTCGGAGCGGGTGCCCTGTTGCTTGTCGCCGGAAGTGAACGGGCCGGAGCGGCGCGCGCTCTCGTCACCGTAGTAGATCTGCACCCCACCAGGGGCCAGCAGCAACACGCTGCCCGCATCAACCAGGCGGGCGCGATCGAACAGCTTGGTGTCGTGCGACGACAAGTACGACAGCACATTGTGGTTCGCGGGTTGCGCCAACACCTTGACGTAGTCGGAGTAGAGCTTGTCGAGGAGCGCGCGGTTGAACCCGGCCGGCTTGGCAAGCACGGCCTCGGCGCTGTCCTGAAAAGTGAAGTTGATCAGGTTGTCGAAGCCGGCGTCGTAAAGCGCCGTGCGCTCGATGCCTTGCCCCCAGTATTCGCCGGTC
>DASQAE010000582.1:0-4637 GCA_035635915.1 Burkholderiaceae bacterium
CCATCGTGTTGATGGTTTCCTTAAGCAGGAGGATCTCCCCGCTCACGTTGACTGTGACCTTCTTGGACAGGTTGCCGCTGGCGATGGCGGTCGAAACCTCGGCGATGTTGCGCACCTGTGAAGTAAGGTTGCCGGCCATCGAGTTGACGTTGTCGGTGAGGTCCTTCCAGGTACCGGCGACGCCCGGCACTTTCGCCTGGCCGCCAAGTTCTCCCTCAGTGCCGACCTCGCGCGCGACCCGCGTCACTTCCGCCGCGAAACCATTGAGCTGATCGACCATCGTGTTGATGGTGTTCTTGAGCTCCAGGATCTCGCCCTTCACGTCCAACGTGATCTTGCGCGACAGATCGCCACGTGCCACCGCGGTCGTGACCTCTGCGATGTTGCGTACCTGACCGGTAAGGTTGGTCGCCATCGCATTCACCGAGTCGGTCAGGTCTTTCCAGGTGCCAGCTACACCCGGCACGATTGCCTGGCCGCCGAGTTTTCCGTCTGTGCCGACTTCGCGCGCGACCCGCGTCACCTCCGACGCAAACGAGCGCAACTGGTCGACCATGGTGTTGATAGCTTCCTTGAGCTGCAGGATCTCGCCGCGCGAATCGACCGTGATCTTGCGGCTCAAGTCGCCGCTGGCGACCGCGATCGTCACCTCCGAGATGTTGCGCACCTGGGCGGTGAGATTGCCGGCCATCGAGTTGACGTTGTCGGTGAGATCGCGCCAAACACCGGACACCGCCTTGACCTGAGCCTGGCCGCCGAGCTTTCCTTCGGCGCCCACCTCGCGCGCAACCCGCGTCACCTCGGAGGTGAAGACGCTCATCTGCTCGATCATCTTGTTGACGAGCTTGGCCGAGCGCAGGAACTCGCCCTCGAGCGAACGCCCATCAACCTCGAGCCGCATGGTTTGCGAGAGATCGCCCTTGGCGACCGCGGCAATCGAACGCGTGACCTCGGTCGTGGGCCAAAGCAGATCTTCGATCAGCGTATTGACCGACGCTTCCATCCCGCCCCAGGCTCCAGAAGCGCGATCCATGCGCACGCGTTGCCGCGTCTTGCCCTGCCGTCCAACAGCCTGCCCGACACGTTCTAGTTCCGCTGCAAGCCTTGCATTGGCGGCAACGATGTCATTGAACGTGTCGGCGACCTTGCCGGCGATGCCAGTCCAGTCACCGGGCAGGCGAACGGTGAAGTCGCCGGAGCGCATGGACTGCAGCGCGCGCAGCACCTCACTTGGGTCGAATGGCAGATCTGATCGGCTCCTCATGCCCTGCTTCGGCTTGTCTTCGACGAGATGCATGGACTCCCCCAAGCGTCCGAATCCGACCGACTCCCAGCGACCGGCAGATTCCCGGGTGAGCATTGCAGCGTTTTTTGCGGCGCGCTGCAGCCCGAGGGTTCGGTGGAGCAAGGCCCGTACCCGCAAGAAGCGATGCGGGTAGAAACGCGCGCGCTCCCCTAGCAAGAGGCGCATGCAACGTGGAGTTCAACCATACCGCCGGTAACTCGTGCCGATCCTCGGAAAACCGTACACGTCCACTGCTATCGCCAGTTCAACTCCTCGATCGCGACGCTGGCGCAGACCGAGCGCACCGATTGTGCAGAGGCGCCGCGCACTGAACTTTGTGTCGGCGAATTGCGAGAAAGAATCGCGCTTGCGCATGCGTCGGTGGAATCGCCATCTGCCATCGATAATGTTCAGCGCACCGATCGAAAGGCGATACACGCCTCACGCAGCCACGACCCGGCGCAAGGGAAAAATGGAAAGGGCTTCCGCGCGGAAGCCCTTTGTGTTTGGTTGCGGGGGAAGGATTTGAACCTTCGACCTTCGGGTTATGAGCCCGACGAGCTGCCAGACTGCTCCACCCCGCGGCAGGGGCCGAATCTTACACTTTGAGCAAAGCCTCGTCTTGTAGACTGGTTCCGTGCTTACGGCCAATGCGCGCTTCTGCTCCGTGTGCGGTTCTCCGGTGCTGCGCCGGATTCCTTCCGGCGACAATCGCGAGCGCGATTGCTGCGATCACTGCGGCAAGATTCACTACATAAATCCCCGACCGGTAGTAGGCACGATTCCCGTGTGGGGCGATCAAGTCCTGCTTTGCAAGCGCGCCATCGAGCCGCGGTATGGAAAGTGGACGCTTCCGGCCGGGTTCATGGAGGTCGGCGAAAGCACTGCACAGGGCGCCGAGCGTGAGACGGTCGAAGAAGCCGGCGCGCGCATCCGACTCGGGCCGCTTTTTACGATGCTCGACGTACCCCACGTCGAGCAGGTGCACATTTTTTTTCGTGCCGAGCTGCTCGACCTCGATTTCGCGCCCGGAACCGAGAGTCTGGAAGTGCGTTTGTTCGACGAGCGCGAGATCCCTTGGGACGAGATCGCCTTCCGCACGGTCTCGACTACGTTGCAACTTTATTTCGCGGATCGGCGCACCGGGCAGTTCGCCATTCACACGCACGAGATCGCGCCGTCAAGGCCCATGCCTCGTCCATGATTCCTTGGCTCGAGTCGGCCGACCCGCTGCCTCCGGTCGAATCGGCGCTCAAGGTGCCCAATGGACTTCTCGCCGCATCGGACCATCTTGATGTCGAGCGCCTGATCGCGGCGTACCAGCGCGGCATTTTTCCCTGGTACGGCGCGGACGATCCCGTGCTGTGGTGGTCGCCCGATCCGCGGATGGTCCTCATGACCGACGCGTTCAAGGTCTCGCGCTCGTTGCGCAAGACGTTGCGCCACGCCGCCGGTGAGCCGACGCTCGCGCTTCGCATCGATCGCGCGTTCGAGCGTGTCATGCGGGCTTGCGCGCAGCCGCGCCCGGGCCAGGAGAGCACGTGGATTGGCGGCGAGATCATCGCGGCATATGTTGAACTGCACCGGCGTGGCCTCGCGCACTCGGTGGAGGTGTGGCGCGAAGATCGGCTGGTAGGCGGCCTTTACGGCGTTGCGCTTGGTCGCGTCTTCTTCGGCGAATCGATGTTCAGCCGCGAAGCGGATTCCTCCAAGATCGCGCTCGCCGCACTCGTGCAGATACTGCGAGAACACGAAGTACGCGTGATAGACTGCCAGCAGAACACTAGGCATCTGGCATCACTCGGCGCACGCGAGATTTCTCGCGCCGAATTCTGCTCGATGTTGCGCCGGGAAATCGCCGCAGCAGCGCTTCCCTGGCAGCAATACTCGGGTGCGGCTCGGAACGATCTGTTGTCCGGTTATTAGGCGTGGCCAACCTCAAGGAACTGCCTTTTTCGGCGCTGCAGTTTTACGCGACGGCGCCGTATCCCTGCAGCTATCTTGAAGGCCGACTCGCTCGTTCGCAGGTCGCCACACCCGCTCACCTCATCAACGCCGACGTCTACAGCGAACTCGTTCGCATAGGTTTCCGGCGCAGCGGCATCTTCACGTATCGACCGCATTGCGATGGCTGCCGCGCCTGCGTTCCGGTGCGCGTACCCGTGGCGGGTTTTGTCGCGAGTCGGAGTCAGCGCCGCGCGCGACGCCAGCATTCGATGTTGGTCGCACGCGTGGTCGCACTTGCGTTCGAGCATGAGCACTACGACCTTTATCTGCGCTACCAATCGACGCGCCACGCCGGCGGTGGCATGGACAACGACAGCCGCGAGCAATACTCACAGTTCCTTCTGCAGAGCAAGGTGAACACGCGCCTAGTGGAGTTTCGCGACCCCGGCACCGCGGAATCGCCCGGCACGCTGCGTATGGTTTCGATCATCGATGTTCTGAACGACGGTCTGTCGTCGGTTTACACATTCTTCGATCCGGATGTGATCGGCGCCAGTTATGGCACCTACAACGTGCTGTGGCAGATTGAGCAATGCCGCAAACTCGGCCTGCCGTACCTTTATCTCGGATATTGGATCGCGGACAGCCCGAAAATGGCTTACAAGGCCAACTTCCGCCCTGTCGAGTTCCTGCGCGGCGGTCGCTGGGAACGGCAGGGCTGAGAACGGTTTCCCTGCCACTCACTGCTGTTCGACTCAAGGGCCGACGCTCGCGCACCGAATGTGATCTACGAGATCGCCCGCCCGCTGCTCTTCGCGCTCGATCCAGAGAACGCACACCATCTGACGCTGGACAAACTCGCTGACGCCCATCGGCTCGGCGTCCTGCGCTGGTTGCGTCCTTCCTTGTCCGAGCAACCGGTCGACATTTTTGGCTTGCAGTTCCGCAATCCGGTTGGGCTCGCGGCAGGTCTCGACAAGAACGGCGCGTATGTGGATGCACTGGGCGAACTCGGCTT
The DNA here is from genome assembly GCA_035635915.1 of Burkholderiaceae bacterium. Lineage (GTDB taxonomy): Bacteria > Pseudomonadota > Gammaproteobacteria > Burkholderiales > Burkholderiaceae_F > JAKANT01. Next base: position 4,251 of record DASQAE010000582.1, read on the forward strand.
CGGCTTTGTCGAGGTCGGCACGGTGACTCCGCGACCGCAGCCCGGCAATGCGAAGCCGCGCATGTTCCGGCTGCCGAGCGCGCAAGCCTTGATCAACCGCCTTGGTTTCAACAATGACGGCGTTGCCGCCTTCGTCGCGCGCGTGCGCGCGAATGACGCGTTCAGCGCCCGGGGTGGCGTGCTTGGATTGAACATCGGCAAAAACGCCGATACGCCGATCGAACGCGCTCTGGACGATTACCTCACATGCTTGCGCGAGGTCTACCCGCTACTTGCGCAGCGCGCTGGATACGTGACGGTGAACATCTCGTCGCCCAACACGCGCGACCTGCGCAGTCTGCAACGCGAAGATCAGCTCGAGAATCTTCTATCTGGACTGCGCGACGA
>DASQAE010000583.1:0-1909 GCA_035635915.1 Burkholderiaceae bacterium
GCGTGAACGTGCAGCGCGTTTACATGGTGGCGTTTTCGATCGGCGTTTTCCTCGCTGCGCTGGGCGGTGCGTTCACGGCGCCGATGATTTCAGTGCAACCCGGGTTGTCGGTGAGCGTGATCGTCGTGAGTTTTGCCGTCGTCATCATCGGCGGGCTGAGCAGCATCGAAGGCGCGGCGATCGGCGCGCTGGTGGTAGGGCTCGCGCGTGCTGCCTCGGTGCATCTGGCACCCGACTTCGAACTGTTCAGCATCTACCTGGTGATGGCGGGCGTGCTGATCTTTCGCCCCGAGGGCCTGTTCCAGAGCGTGAAGGCACGGTTGATCTGATGCGTCTTGTGCGCTCGTTTGCCGTTGCCGTGGCCATCGCGCTTGTACTTGCGGCCGGCGGGCTGCTGGCGCCGAAGTGGCTGCTGTTCCTCGCCACGCTGTCAGCGTCGCACGGGTTGGCCGTGCTTGGCATCGTCGTGCTGATGCGCGGCGGTGGCGCAAGTTTTGGCCAGGGAATGTTCTTCGCGATCGGTGCCTATGCCGCGGCATCGATGCCGCAGACGCTCGGCATCACCGACGCCGTCGTGCGCTCGCTGCTTGGCATGCTTGCGGCCGGCGTGGCCGCGGCAGTGTTTGCGCCGATGCTCGCGCGCTACCGCGGCATTTTTTTCGCCATGCTGACGCTGGCGTTGTCGATGGTGTTGTACGGCCTGCTGTCGAAGGCGAGCGCGGTCGGTGGGACCGATGGGCTGACGGTAGCCAAACCGACGCTGCTCGGGCTGGTGCTGACGCCTGGGCGTGCCGACTACCTGCTGTTCGTGCTGACGGTCGCACTTTCGGTGCTCGCTGCGTGGGCGGTGGTTGTTTACAAGAACTCGGTCGCGGGCCTGCTGGCGCAGGCGGTGCGCGCCAACTCGTTGCGAGTCGAGTACCTCGGTGCTTCGTCACAGCGTTCGCTCGCGACCAGTTTCGTGCTCTGTGGCCTGCTCGGTGGGCTCGGCGGCGCGATCACGGCACAGGTGCTGGGCCACGTCGAGCCGGACTTCACCAACTGGACCACCTCGGGCGAGTTCGTCTTCATCGCGGTGCTGGCCGGCCAGCAAAGTGTGGCCGCGGTGTTCGTCGCGTCGCTGCTGCTGGAGATCGTGCGTTCGTTTTCCAACTTGTATTTCCCGAATACGTGGCAGCTCGCGCTCGGCGCCTTCCTGTTGTTCGTGATCCTGTTCCGGCCTGGCGGTATCGGCTCGTTGTGGGCGGGACGCAGGAAGACGGTCGCGGACACGCCCGCCGTGCCGCTCCAGGAGCGACGTGCATGAACACGCCGCTGCTATCGGCACGCGGCCTGCAAAAACGCTTCGGCGCCGTGGTTGCCGCCGATGCGGTCAACATCGACGTGCCGGCGGGGCAACGGCTAAGCGTGATCGGAAGCAACGGCGCCGGCAAAACGACGTTCGTCAACATGGTGACCGGATATCTGAAGCCGGACGCGGGCGAAATCCGCCTCGAGGATCGCGATATCACACGCTTTTCGCATCGCCGGATCGCCGGGCTGGGCATCTGCCGTTCGTTCCAGATTCCGCAGCTTTGTCTCGAACTTACGGTGCTGGAGAACCTGCTCGTCGCCGTCGCTGCGGCAGGCGGGCACTTTTCGCTCTGGCACCCAGCCGACGACGCCGGCCAGCGCGAGAGAGCGGAATCCTTGCTGCGCCGTTTTGGCCTGACGAACGATGCCGCGCGACCGGTGGTGGAACTTGCGGGTGGCGTGCGCAAGCTGCTCGATATCGCGCTCGCGCTGGCACGTCGGCCCAAGCTCTTGATGCTGGACGAACCGACGTCGGGCGTGAGCGCCGACGAGAAGTTCGCCGCCATGGAACGCGTGATGGAGGCACTCGAGGGCGAAGCGGCCACCGTGCTTTTCG
>DASQAE010000584.1:0-6119 GCA_035635915.1 Burkholderiaceae bacterium
TAGCTTGCGCTTCGGACTGGGCCCGGCGGATCAACACCGCGGCATCGCTTTCAGCCTTGGCCGATGCGACTTCGCCCGACTCCTGCTCGCGCTTGAGCGCGATCTCGCGCGAGCGATCCGCGACGGCGCGTTCGCGCTCGGTCTGCACCTGCTCCTGCGCCACCACCACCTCCGCGCGCGCCAGCTCAGCCTGCGCCTGCGAGCGCGCTTCTTCCGCATGTTTGGCGGCGAGCCGGATCGCGCTATCGGCCTTGCGCAATTCGGAGCCGAGCTGCGCGTCGATTTCCGTGTCGCGGATTTCGCGCTGCTTGAGCACCTCCTGCATGCGTGTGTGTTTTTCGCGTTCGATGCGGGCGTTTTCGCTTGCCACCATCGAAGCCTCGCGCGCCTTGGCGGTTTCGGCATCGCTGGCCGACTTCATGCGCTCGATCTCGAGCCGCTGCTCGATCTGTGCTTCTTCTTCCTGCTGCTGCAGCTTCAGGCGGCGCTTGCTGGCATCGAGCTGGGTCTGGCGCACCGCGATCTCGGCTTCTGCTTCGATTTCCGTGCGTTGCTTGCGATTGGCCGAGATTATTTCGGCCAGTTTGCGCATCCCGACCGCGTTGAAGGCATTGTTCTCGTCGAGGGCGCCGAACGGCGCCTGGTCGAGCCGCGTGAGCGACGCCGAATCGAGCAGCAGGCCGTTGTTGGAAAGGTTTTGCCGCAACTGCGTGCCGACCTTGGCAACGAAGTCGCCGCGTTTTTCGTGCAGCTGGTCCATCGTGTGGACGGCCGCGACTGCCTGCAGGGCATCGATGAAACGACCCTCGAACAGCGCGCGGATGCCGCCCGGATTCAGTCCGCGTGCGCCGATCGCCTGGGCCGCAGTGGCAACCCCATCGAACGACGGCTGCACGCGCACATAAAATTCGAGCTCGACATCGACCCGGATGCGGTCGGCGGCGATCAGCGACTTGTCAGCGACACGCTTGACCTCGACCCGCATCGTGCCCATGCCGATCTCCTCCACCTTGTGCAGGAAGGGCAGCACCAGACAGCCGCCCGAGAGCACGACACGCTGGCCGCCGAAGCCGGTGCGCACCAGGGCAATGTCACGGGTGGATTTGCGATAGAAGCGATTGAGGAACGCGACCAGGATCGCGATCACGACAATCGCGACGATCAGCCCGAAGATCCAGGCGAGCACGACCATGATTTCCCCCCGACCAGACGCACGGGCAGCGGCGACAACGGCCGATTATTTTCCCGTTCAAGCAATATAACTCGGATAACCGCGGCCGCGTTGCGCCCGCGTCCGGAATCTGTTGGCGGGGCTTACGCCTCGCTGATGAAGGCGGCCAGCAGGCGCTTGAGGGCTGCGCCATGCTCCTGGCCGAGCAGGGCATCGAGTGCCGAGCGTTGGCGCCGCACCTTGTCGCGCAGGTCGGTGACAAGTTGCAAGCCGGGATCGGAGATATAGACCAGTACGCGGCGCAGGTCCTGTGGATCCGCGGCGCGTTGCACCAGCGCGTCGGCGACAAGGCGGTCGATCAGCTTGGAGAGCGTCGGCAGACGCATTGAAACCGCATCGGCGAGCGCCGACATCGAACGGCCGTTTTCATCGGCCAGAACCTCGAGTACGCGCCAGTATTCGACCGGAACGCCTTTCGGCCGCAGCACGCGTGCGAGATCCGCGGTGGCCTTGCGGCTTGCCTCGGAAAGCAGTGTCTGCAACGAAGGCGTGCTGGAAACGTTCTTCTTGGTGCGGGCCCGGGCCATTCGAGCGATTCTAGTGCGCGTGTGGCGAACTTGCAGCACTCGGCTTGCTTTGGGGACTGTTCGCAAACGTCGCAATGGCCCACACTTGCCGCGCGCAACAAAGAGGGAACTGATGACCCCGCAGCACCTGCTGGACCTGGGCCAGCGCGAGCGTGTACCGCGCGAAAAGAACTGGCGCTTGCGCGGCACCTCGCCTGCCGAACGCGAACCCCTGGTTGCGGACGAAGTGCGGGTCGGCATGCTCATTCCCATGTCCGGGGCAGCGGGCCTCTGGGGTCCGTCATGCCTCGCTTGTGCAACCCTGGCAACGGAAAACTGGAACCGGGCCGGCGGCCTGCGCGGACGCCAGGTCAGGCTCACCGTGGTCGACGCAAGCGACGAGTCGGAAAGCCTCGAGGACGAGGTTGAAGATCTGGTCGAGGATGGTGGCGTTGCCGCGATGGTCGGCATGCACACCAGCTCCGTGCGCGAACGGATCACGCGGGTGCTGGGCGGGCGGCTGCCGCTCGTGTACACGCCGCTTTACGAAGGCGGCCCGCTGCCGCCCAACGTGATGGCGATCGGCGAAACACCGGACGACCAGCTTTTGCCGGCCCTGGCCTGGTTGAGCACGCGCTATCGGGTCACGCGCTGGTATCTGCTCGGCAACGACTACTGCTGGCCGCGGCGCACGCACGCCCTGGCGAGCGAGGCGCTCGCAAGCGCTGGGTGTGAGGTGCGCGGCAGCCGGTTCGTTCCTCTAGGCGCCTGTGATGCCGAGCATGCGGTGGATGACATCCGGCGCAGCGGCGCGCAGGCCGTGCTGATGTCGCTGGTTGGTCAGGACGCGGTCGAGTTCAATCGTGCGTTCGGTGCGTCAGGGCTTGGCGCGCGCGTGCTGCGATTGTCCTGCGCCATCGAGGAAAACGGCCTCCTGGCGATGGGTGCGGACTGTACCGACGGACTGTTTGTCGCGGCGGGTTATTTCGCCAACCTTGGGACCGATCGCAACTGCGCTTTCAAGGAGCGCTATTGGACCCGTTTCGGCGACCGGGCGCCGACGTTAAACGCACTCGGGCAATCGACCTACGAAGGCGTTGCGTTCCTGCGCGGCATGCTGTCGCAGCCAGACCGGCGCCGGGGCAACGTCGACTTTGACAGCGTCCGCGCGACCCGTTGGCGCAGCAACGCCGACAAGGCGACGCCTATTTATCTGGCGCAGGCCGAAGGGCTGGCGTTGCGGATCGTGCGCGCCCTGGGCACCGACGCGACGTAGTGCGGGTTTCAGCGATGCCCGGGAAATGTGGGCTCGAAAGGCCGCAGCAGGGCGTCGTCGGTGCCGGGGTCGTCCAGGTCGCGGCGGAACACGACGGTCACAGTCCGTTCTTCCGTCGTACCGTCATCAAACTGGTCGCCGATGGTGATCCACGTGTCTGCCGCTTCGGCTCGTGGATCAAGCGGCTCCAGGCTCAGCAGCGGATGGCAAGTCCCGTCCATGTCCGGGGTCGGACCTGCCGGCGGGTTCTTGAATTCGGTCACGCTATTACCTCCTGGTCGCGCGTCTTTGCGAGGGCTACTTGTAGGAACGTAAAGCGCGCGCAAAACCGGACAGGTGACCTGAAATAAATCATTGGCCTCGCGCGGTTGCGTCCGCCGGCGGGCGAGGGCAGCGCAGCATCGAATCGGCTTGACGGCTGGCGATCACGCGCTGATCATCCGCGCCTTCCTGCATATGCGCATACGCGCATATATCTGATTCGACCCGCGGGCGACGCCATGGAACCGGAACTCGAACGTGTCTTCGACACCGTCTCGGCGTATTTCGCACTGCTCGCCGAACCAACGCGGCTCAAGATCTTGAACGCGCTCTGCGACGGCGAAAGAAGCGTGAACGACGTGGTCGAGCGGGTCAGTTCGACCCAGACCAACGTTTCGCGCCACCTCAACCTGATGTACTCACGCGGGGTGCTGACGCGCCGGCGCGAGGGTGCGATGACGTTGTATTCCATCGCCGACGAAACCGTCGTCGCGCTTTGTCGAACGGCGTGCGTGCAGATCGCCAGTCTGGCCGACGGCAAGGCGATCCCGAGCAAGGCCGTGCGCCGGTTCATGGCCGCGAGCTGACCCGGAGCCGTGCGCATGCGCGAGCTGTCTGCGCGGCCGGGTCGCATACTCCCCGCGGCCGAGAACCACCTCAGCGCCGGACAGGTGATGGCGGCGCGACGGTCTTTTCTCGCTGCGTCCGCCGCCGGGATTGCCGGTCTCGGTGGCGCGGCGAGAGCGCAGAACGGGTCGACGCCATCGGACCCACAAGGCCTGGTGCCTGCGTGGACGCGCGGACTTGGGGCGCCGGTGGCTGCGACCGGTTACGGAGCCCCTTCGAAGTTCGAAGCCAACGTGCAGCGGCGCCAGAGCCCAGGGCTGACGCGCACCGGCGAGGCGTCGGTGAGCTTCACGCCATTACAGAATCTCTTTGGCATCGTCACGCCGAGCGGCGTGCACTTCGAGCGCCATCACTCGGGCGTGCCCGACGTTGATCCGGTTCAGCACAGGTTGATGCTCCACGGCCTCGTCGACCGGCCGCTGCTGTTCTCGATGAACGACCTGATGCGTTTTCCATCGGTGTCGCGCTTTCATTTCATCGAGTGCGGTGCCAATTCGGGCATGGAGTGGGGCAAAGTGGCCGTGCCGACGGTGCAATACACGCACGGCATGCTCGCTTGCAGCGAGTTCACCGGGGTGCCGCTTTCAACTTTGCTGGGCGAGGTCGGGTTCGATACGAAGCGCGCCAAGTACCTGCTTGCCGAAGGCGCCGATGGCTCGGCGCTCACGCGCACCATCCCGCTCGAGTTCGCGCTCGACGACGTGCTGGTGGTCTACGGCCAGAACGGTGAGATGTTGCGGCCCGAAAACGGATATCCGCTGCGCCTCATCGTTCCCGGCGTGCAGGGCGTGTCCAACGTGAAATGGCTGCGCCGCCTCGAGGTTGGCGATAAACCGTGGAACACGCGCGAGGAAGCGCTGCACTACATCGACCTGATGCCCGACGGCACGCACCGGCAATACACCTGGATCCAGGAAGTCAAATCGGTGATCACGTCGCCGTCGGGCGGACAGGTGCTGCTGGAGCGCGGTTACTACGAGATCGGCGGACTTGCGTGGAGCGGACGCGGGCGAATCACACGGGTCGATGTTTCCATCGATGGCGGGCGCAATTGGCGCCCGGCGCGCCTGCAGGCGCCTGTGATGGTGAAGTGCCTGACCCGGTTTCGTTGCGACTGGCGCTGGAACGGCACAGCGGCGCTGCTGCAGTCGCGCGCAGTCGATGAGAAGGGCAACGTGCAGCCTTCGCTCGCACAATTGCGCGCGGTGCGCGGCGCGCGTTCGATCTATCACAACAACGGCATCAAGACCTGGCGCGTTGCAGCCGACGGCGAGGTGAGCAATGTTGAGGTGGCGTGACGCAGCCGCGCTCCTGCTCGCTTTCGTCGGACTCGTGCCGCCAGCAGGTGCGCAAGCGCGCTTCGGTTTCGGTCGTGCGCCGGCCGCGGGCGAAATCGCGGCGTGGGACATCGACGTACGCCCGGACGGACATGGAGTGCGCGTGGGTCGCGGCAGCGTTGCGCAGGGCCAGGAAATTTATGACGCCAGGTGTGCAAACTGCCACGGCACCTTCGGCGAAAGCAACCAGTACATGGTGATTGCGGGCGGCGTGCACGCGGAAGATCTCAAGTCGGGCCGTGCCGCCGGTCTGCGTTCGGCCGCCGTGGTGCGCACGCTGGGCAACAAACTCAACCATGCGTCGACGTTGTGGGACTACATCAATCGCGCCATGCCATGGTCTGCGCCGCAGTCGCTTTCGGTCGACGAGGTCTACGCCGTCACCGCGTATGTGCTGTTCCTGAACGAAATCGTCGGGGCGGAGTTCGAGCTCACGAACGAGAACCTGCTGACGCTGAAAATGCCCAACCGCGATGGCCTGACACGTCGGCATGGGATGGGCCGCGTCGATGCAAGAAGTGACGTGCAGGGCAGCCGTTGCATGAGCGATTGCGGCGCCGAGCCCAGGGTTACATCGGAGATACCGGCCTTTGCCCTGAACGCGCATGGCGATCTGCGGCGGCAATTCCGGCCGCTTGGACCGCTTGCGACCGTCGACTCGACGCGTCACGAGCTGCGCCCGACGATGGCGGCCATGCGTGTGGATGCCTTCGGCAGCGAGCGTGAAATCCTCACCCGCAACGCATGTACTACGTGTCATGGGTTCGACAGCGCGGTCATCGGTCCTGGCTTCCAGGAAGTCGCGGCGCGCTACCGCGAACGCGGGGAGGCCGCCAACTACCTCGTCGACAAGATTCGCAGAGGTGGCGTCGGCGTCTGGG
>DASQAE010000585.1:0-3195 GCA_035635915.1 Burkholderiaceae bacterium
CGATCGCATCGCCAACCCACTCAAGCAACCAGGCAACTCGCGGCGGGATGGCACGCAAGACGATATCGACGCGGATGTGCTGTCCGCGGCGCAACAGCCAGGGCGCGACGCACATCGTGATGAGATAGAGCATCAGCTCGGAGATCTCATTGCTCCACGCGAGTCCGCGCGGCAGGCCGGGCACAGCGAGGTTGCGCAGCAGAACGTCGACCACGATGATGAGCATCATGGCGAGCAGGATCGCGCAACCCGCCAGCGCAAGGCCTGCGAGCAAGCGCCCGTAGGCGCTCGACAGCCGGTCGATCACCGCGGCCCGCGCTTACTTGGCAAAAAGCGGCTTGAAGCGTGCTGCGACGTCCGGGCTCTGCTTGGCCGCCGCACCCCACGCGATCTCGTACGCCTTGTCGCGGAATTGCTTCGCCGTTGCCGCATCGAAGCGGATCGCCTGGATGCCGGCTTTCTCCTGCCGCTCCGTCTCCTCGGTGGCATAACGGGTCCAGAAGCCGTTCTCAGCCTCGAGCGCGAGCACCTGCTTGTTGAGGTAAGCGCGCTGCGCATCCGTCAGGCGTTTGTAGGCCGGCAGGTTCATCACGATCGAAACCTCGGCGTCATAAAAACCGGGGTCGACGCGAAACTTGGTTTTCTCGTGCCAGTTGAGATCGAAGATGCCGCCGATCGGCCAGCCGTACCCATCGACCACGCCGCGTTCGAGCGCCGTGTACACCTCGCCCGGCGGCGTCGTGATGACGGTCGCGCCCAAAGCCTGGAAGAAATCGCGATACACCGGCGTGATGCGGATCTTCAAGCCGCTCAGGTCGGGCTTGTCGATCTTCTTGTTGGTATAGATATGGAACGGCTGGTTCTCGACCATGCGGCCGATGTACTGCATGTTGGCTTTTTCGTTCCACGTCTTGTTGATGGCATCGAACGCGCCGTTCTTGCGCTGCGTCGCCACCGGAATCTCGGTCAGCTTCAGAAAATCGGCCTCGGGCATCACGTTGGTATAAAAAGCCCCGGTGCTAAGCGCCAGGTCGACAACACCCGTCTTGACGGCGTTGCCGACTTCGAAGGTCGGAATTGCCTTAGGTCCGCCGATGAAGTTGATCTGCAGCACACCCTTGCCTTCGGCGTTGACCTTCTGGATCCATGGCAACAGGCGCTGTACGTAGATACCGTTTTCGGCGAACGCGCTCACCATGCGCAGCGTCACCTCTTCCGCGTTAGCGGTACAGCAGGCGGCGGCCAGCAAAGCCGCGACGGTCGCCTTTGTCACCTTCACGGGGACGCGTTTCATGTCTGTCTCCTCCTCTTATCGATTGGCTGGACCCGTTGGGGCGCTATTAGACAGGAACCGCGGATGGCGTCCGGAACGGCTCGATCTCGCGCCCGGGAAGCAACCCAGCGCCTCCGCGGGCGCGCTGCTTGCCTGTGCCAGTCTGGCGCGGATCTGCGGAGCAAAATGGATTCGGCCGCGGTTGCGCGCGTTGAGCTTCCCCCGGAGCGAACGACCAAGACTTCACCGAAACTGGACGTACGGAGTCGAAACTCGTGTTGCAAGCAGTAGTAAGCGATGCCCGCGCCCCTTCGGTCAGCCTTGCGCTGCCGGTCTTCAACGGTGCCACGTTCCTGGCCGAAGCGCTGGAGTCGATTCTTGCGCAGACCTACAGCGACTTCGAACTGATCATTTCGGACAACGCGTCGACCGACGCAACGCCCGAGATCGTGCGCGACTACGCCGCGCGCGACGCGCGCATCCGATCGTTCCGCCAGACGTCGAACATCGGCATCGGCAACAACTGGTCCTTTGTCGCCAAACGCGCGCGTGGCAAATGGCTGAAATGGGTGTCCGCCAACGATCAGTACGCACCGCATTTGGTGGAGGATTGCATCAAGCCGATGCAGCGCGACCCGAACGTGGTGCTCTGCTATGGCCGCACCCAGTTCATCGACATGGCAGGCAACCGGCTCGACGTCTACGAGGGCGACTTCGACGTGCTCTCAGACGATGCACTCGAACGCTATCGCATCGCGCGCGCGAACCTGCATCTTGGAACGCCGATCCAGTCGGGAGTGATTCGTCTCGACGCACTGCGCCGTTGCGGCTACATGGGTAACTATCGGGACTCGGACCGGGTCCTGGTCTTTGGGCTGGCACTGGCGGGCAAGTTCGTCCTGCTGCCGCAAGTGCTGTTTTATCGACGCTGGGACAAGGCGGTGGCAACCCCGTTGCGCAGCCGGCTGGAAGTGCAGCGTTTGTATCGCCCTGAAGCGACACGCGCGCCGCGCTTCATCAACCTGCCGCGATACGTCGGCCACCTTGGCGTCGCGCTGCGCACGCCGGCCGGCGGGTTCGCGAAGGCACGCACGCTGGTGGCCGCGTTGCGCTATACAGACTGGAAAAGCAAGCTGCACCCGCACGCATCGAACCTTTCTGCGGACCGCGTCGGCGGCGAGTGATAGCGTTGCAAGCTTGGGTTTGTGCTTCGTCGGCACAACGATGGGCTTTCGGAGGCTCGCACCATGGAGCAGGCGCAGCGGGGCGCGGATCAGGCGAGCGATCTTCTCGAGGTCAACCGTACCTTCTACGACGCGCTCTGGCGCGACACGAGCCTGGTAGAGCCGCACCGATTCAACACTTGGCCGCTGGTGTCTTCGCTGGTATCGAAGTCGCAGCGGCGCCTGGAGGTTGCACCAGGGCTGCGGCCGCGACTGCCGCTCGAAGGAACGCATTTTCTCGACGCAAGTGCGCCGGCGGTTGCCAAGTTACGCGACCGCGGCGCCGACGCAGTGCGCGGCAGCGTGACCGAACTGCCGTTTGCCGACGGCGCCTTCGATCTCGTGTGTGCGCTCGACATCGTCGAACACGTCGAGGACGACGACAAAGCATGGTCCGAGTTGGCGCGCGTGACCGCCGCCGGGACGATCCTGCTCGTCTCCGTGCCACTGCATCCATCGCACTGGACCGCGTTCGATGACTTTGTCGGCCACCGGCGCCGGTATGAGCCGGACCGGCTCCTTGCTCGTCTCGCGCAGAGCGGTCTTTCGGTCGAGCGCAGCGCAATCTTCGGCATGCAGCCGAAGTCATCGCGCCTGGTCGATCTGGGAATGTGGTTCCTGGTGCACCGGCGCAAGCGCGCGATGTGGTGCTACAACAACCTGTTCATGCCGCTCGGCGTTCACTTCCAGCGCAAGCTG
>DASQAE010000586.1:0-3568 GCA_035635915.1 Burkholderiaceae bacterium
TCTCGCGCGTGCGGGAACCGTCGTGCTCACGACGCACCAGGACGTCACGCTGCCGGGTCGCGTCGACCGGATCGATCTTGCCGCCCCGAGCCATGCTTGATGTGAACGCGCGGCAGCGCGGCCCGGCCGACGGAACGGAGCTTCTGTGATCGCGGCAGTCGGCCAGGTGGTGCGACGCGATCTCTTGCTGGCCGTGCGGCAGCGCGCCGACGTGGTCAACACCCTGCTTTTTTTTGTCGTCGTCGTGACGCTTGCGCCGCTCGGCGTTGGACCGGAACTCAATACGTTGCGGACCATTGCGCCGGGCGTGGTCTGGGTGGCGGCGCTGCTCGCTTCGATCCTTTCGCTGAACCGCCTTTTCGCGCACGACTTCGCCGACGGCACGCTCGAACAATTGTTGCTCACGCGCGAGCCGCTCGCCGCGATCGTGCTCGGCAAGGTCACCGCGCACTGGCTGGTTACCGGGCTTCCGATCACCGCGATGGCGGTGCCACTGGGCGTGATGTTCGACCTCTCGCGCGCGGAGACCGCAACACTGGTGCTGGCGCTGCTCTTCGGCACGCCGGCTTTGTCATTGCTCGGCGCAATCGGTGCGGCGCTCACGCTTGGCCTGCGTGGCGGCGGGGTGTTGGTGTCCTTGCTGGTGCTGCCGCTTAACGTTCCGATCCTCATCTTCGGTGCCGGCGCCGTCGAAGCGGTGGCGGGCGGATTGTCGCCGCAAGCTCATCTTCTGCTGCTGGCCGCACTCTCGCTCACCACTTCCGTCCTTGCGCCATGGGCGATCGCTGCGGCGCTGCGCATCTCTCTGGAATAATCGGACCTTTTCACGTGCGGGATGTAAGCGAATCGCGCATCGTCCGAATCGCCTAACCTGCGCATCCAACAACTAGCCTCGACTCGTACGTCTGCCATGTCCTCGAGCGCCCGCGCCGCCAGCGGCGTGCAGTTGTTTCGCTTTGCAGCACCAGCCGAGTTCTACCGTCTGGCGGGCAAGCTTGTGCCCTGGTTCGCCACACTGGCTGCTGTGCTCGGCGCGGCCGGCCTTTACATCGGCTTTTTTGCTGCGCCGACCGATGCCCAGCAGGGTGAGAGCTACCGCATCATCTTCATCCATGTGCCCGCCGCATGGATGGCCATGTTCCTGTACGTCGTCATGGCGTTCTGGGCCGGTGTCGGTCTAGTCTTCAACACCCGGCTTTCGGCGATGCTTGCGTGCGCGATCGCGCCGACCGGCGCGTTGATGGCTTTCATCGCCCTCTGGACGGGGGCGTTATGGGGTCGACCCACGTGGGGCGCATACTGGGTTTGGGACGCTCGGCTGACGTCGACGCTGATCCTGTTGTTCCTCTATTGCGGGTTCATCGCCCTGCATTCGGCCATCGACGACGTACGACGCGCGGACAAGGCGTCGGCGGTGCTAGCGCTGGTCGGTGTCATCAACGTGCCGATCATCTATTTTTCAGTGCAATGGTGGAACACGCTGCATCAGGGCTCCTCGATCAAGCCGGGCGGCAGTTCGATCGCGGGCATCATGGTGACAGGCATGCTGTTGATGGTGTTTGCGTTCTGGATGTATGCGATTGCGGCGGTGTTGCATCGGGCGCGCAGCGTCGTGCTCGAGCGCGAGCAGCGCAACGCGTGGGCGCAGGAAACCGTGGCGAAGCGCGCGTGAATCGGGGTCGCGAATGAATTGGGGCAGCGTTGGCAACTTTCTCCAGATGGGCGGATACGCCGGTTACGTCTGGGGCGCTTACGTCGTCACGACAGTGCTGATCGCCACGGAGATCGTGATGCTGCGAACGCGGCGGCGGCGCGCGGTGCAGGATGTCGCCCAGCGTGCGCGCAGCGGCGTCGTCGAGGGTTGAAACGATGAAACCGCGCCACAAACGTTTTGTGCTGATCGCGGCCGGCCTGGGGGTGCTTGGCATTGCCGCCGCGCTGATCCTTTCAGCGTTTCAGCAGAACCTGGTGTTCTTTTTCTCCCCGTCGGACATCGCTGCCCACAAGGCGCCGGCCGAGCGTACGTTTCGTGTCGGCGGCATGGTGGAAAGCGGCAGCGTGAAACGGGACGGCGTGCAGGTGCGGTTTATCGTCACCGACACGGCAAACACGGTTCCGGTCGTCTACAAGGGCATCCTTCCCGATCTGTTCCGCGAAGGCAAGGGTGTGGTGGCGCAAGGCAAGCTCGGCACCGATGGTGTGTTCCACGCCTCCGAGGTCCTGGCCAAGCACGACGAGAACTACATGCCGCCCGATGCGGCACACGCGTTGGAGCAGGCTGAAAAGGCGCGCAAGACGCTTAAGGCGCAGTAAGAGAAGAGCCTGCTGACACAACAACGGAGATTGCCGTGATCCCTGAACTCGGCCACTTTGCCTTGATCCTTGCGCTGCTGGTTGCGTTGGCGCAGGGCGTGTTCCCTCTCATCGGCAGTCATCGCAGGATCGGCGCGTGGATGGCGCTGGCGCGGCCGGCGGCGATGGGCCAGGCGTTTTTTGTCGCTTTCGCGTTCGTCTGCCTGATCCACTCGTTCGTCACCAGCGATTTTTCAGTGCTCAACGTGGCACAGAACTCGAACTCGCTGTTGCCCATGCAATACAAGGTCGCTGCGTCATGGGGCTCGCACGAAGGTTCGATGCTGCTCTGGGTTTTTATGCTTTCGGTGTGGTCGGTTTCAGTTGCGATCGCGAGCCGCAACTTGCCGGATGAGGTGGTCGCGCGCGTCCTCGGTGTGATGGGATTGGTGAGCGTCGGTTTCCTGCTCTTCATGCTGACCACCTCCGATCCGTTCGATCGTCTTTTCCCGCCTGCGCCCGAAGGACGTGATCTGAATCCGCTGCTGCAGGATCCCGGCATGGTCCTGCACCCACCGATGCTCTACATGGGATACGTCGGCTTTTCGGTCGCGTTTTCGTTCGCCCTCGCGGCGCTGCTCGGTGGCAGGCTCGACACCGCCTGGGCGCGCTGGTCGCGGCCCTGGACCACGGTTGCCTGGTGTTTCTTGAGCGTCGGTATCGCGCTCGGTTCGTGGTGGGCGTACTACGAGCTCGGCTGGGGCGGCTGGTGGTTCTGGGATCCGGTGGAAAACGCCTCGTTCATGCCGTGGCTGGTTGGTACTGCATTGATCCACTCGCTGGCGGTTACTGAAAAGCGCGGCACCTTCAAGGCGTGGACCGTGTTGCTCGCGATCTGCGCGTTTTCGTTGAGCCTGATGGGCACGTTCCTCGTGCGCTCCGGCGTGCTCACATCGGTGCACGCGTTTGCCACCGATCCGCGGCGCGGCGTGTTTATCTTGCTGTTCCTCACCATCGTGATCGGCACATCGCTGGCGCTTTACAGCTGGCGCGCTCCCAAGGTAGGGCTCGGCGGACGTTTTGCCGCGATCTCACGCGAGTCGATGCTGCTTGGTAACAACATCCTGCTTGCGGTCGCCGCGGCATCGGTATTGCTTGGCACGCTGTATCCGCTGTTCCTGGACGCGCTGGGACTCGGAAAGATCTCTGTCGGGCCGCCGTACTTCGATTTGGTCTTCGGCGTGCTGATGTCGATGGCCGTGTTCCTGATGGGCAT
>DASQAE010000587.1:0-8209 GCA_035635915.1 Burkholderiaceae bacterium
CCCCGACCGCGAGCACGTTCAACGGTCCACTGCGGCCCGCGTAACGCGCCGCCGGAGCATCGAGCCGCGCGATGTCGGGGCGCACCGGATTGCCGCTGACCAGTCCCTTGGCGCCCGCATAACGCGCTGCGCCGCCATCGAAACCGCAGCAGATCGCGGATGCCAGCGCTTTCAACAAACGCGTCGACAGAAGCGGTGCGGCATCGGCATTCAGTAGCACCAACGGTGAGCCCGTCAGCGCCGTCGCGAGCCCGGCTGGAACAGCCACATAACCGCCGGTGCTGAAGACGACCGCGGGCGGTCGCAAACGCAGAATGCGCAAGCTCTGCCGTAGCGCACGCAGCAGATAAAAACCGCCAGCGAAGAACGTCTTCAACCCCTTGCCGCGCAGCCCCGCAAAGTCGACCGCGTCGAAGCCGATGCCGCGTGGTTCGACCAGCGAACGCTCCATGCCTGCCCGCGTTCCGAGCCACGACACGCTCCATCCGCGTGCACGCAGCGCCTCCGCCACGGCAAGCCCGGGCATGACATGGCCACCCGTACCCGCAGCGACGACGGTCAGGTGAGGACCGCTCAATTTGCCCCCTTCGCGCTGCGCGCTGTCCCCCCAAGGGGGAGCGAGCGCCTTCGGAGCGGCCGCGCGGCGCTCGGTGTTGCCCCCTTCGCGCTGCGCGCTGTCCCCCCAAGGGGGAGCGAGCGCCTTCGGAGCGGCCGCGCGGCGCTCATACGCGCCCTCCGCGCATGAGCACGCGGTTCTCGCGGTCGACCCGCAGCAGCAGACCCATCGCGACGATCGCGGAGAGCAGCGCCGACCCGCCGTAACTGATGAAGGGCAGCGTCAAGCCCTTGGTCGGGAGGATTCCCGTAGCGACACCCATGTTGAGGAACGACTGCACGCCGATCCACAGGCCGATGCCCTGCGCCACCAGACCGGCAAACGTGCGCTCGAGGGCAATCGCCTGGCGGCCGATCTCGAATGCACGTTTGACCAGCCAGTAGAACAGCACGATCACCGTCAGCACTGCGGCAAAGCCGAGCTCTTCGGCGATCACGGCGAAAATAAAATCGGTGTGCGCTTCCGGCAGGTAGTGCAGTTTTTCGACGCTGCGCCCGAGGCCGACACCGAACCACTCGCCGCGCCCGAACGCGATCAGAGAGTGCGAAAGCTGGTACGTCTCCTTGAGCGGCTTGTCGCCCTCCCACACGTCGATGAACCCGAGCACGCGCCGGACGCGGTAGTCGGCGGTGAGGATCATCACCACCAGCGTGATGGCGAGTGTTGAGCCGAGTACCGCGAACAGGCGCGCATTGGCGCCGCCGAGAAAAACGATTCCCATGCAGATGACGGCGATCACGGCGAACGCGCCAAAGTCGGGTTGGCGCAGCAGGAGCGTACCGATCACCGCGATCACCGCCGCCATCGGCAGCACGCCGCGGCCGAAGTGATGCATGTAGTCCTGCTTGCGCACGGTGAAGCTGGCTGCGTAAAGCACGCCCGCCACTTTCATGACTTCGGATGGTTGCAGGTTGAACCCGCCAAGCGGAATCCAGCGCCGCGCTCCGAGTGCGCCCTTGCCGATCGCCAGTACCAGGCACAGCAGAATGAGCGCGCCGACAAAAATCCACGGCGCAAGCCGCTCCCACATCGACATGGGAATGGAAAGCGCAATCGCGGCACCGGCGAATGCAATCCCGAGCGCAAACAAGTGGCGCAGCAGGAAGTGCGTCGGTGCGACGTGATATCGCGGCGAGTCGCCAAGCGTGATCGATGCCGAGTACACCATCACCGTACCGAGCAGAACCAGCGCCAGCACTACAAGTGCCAGGGCGACGTCATAGTTATCGAGTCCGCCCCGCGCGCGCGGCCCGATGCCCCCGTCCAATCCGGCAAGCGCAAGCGAGCCGCCCGGCCGATGGTCCCGTGCCGCGTACCCGGGGCGCTGGCGCGACCGCAACCACTCACGCAGGCGATTCAGCATGGTTGCCCGGCCTGCGCCGCCAGTTCATGCACCGTTGTGACAAACACTTCGGCGCGGTGCTCGTAGTTGCGAAACATGTCAAGGCTTGCACATGCCGGCGACAGCAGCACCGCGTCGCCGGGCAATGCGCGCTGCGCCAGCGCGCAAACTGCGCCCTCCAGCGATGCGCAACGTTCGATCGGATAGGGTGGCTCGCCTAACACCGCGCCGATCTGTTCCGCGTCGCGACCGATCAATGCCACGCAGCGTGCGTGTGCTGCCAGCGGTGCGATCAGTGGTGCGAAGTCCTGGCCCTTGCCATCGCCGCCAAGGATGACCAGCAGCCGCTTGCCTTCCGCGCCCAGGCCGGTAAGTGCCGCCACCGTCGCGCCGACGTTGGTGCCCTTGCTGTCGTCGTAGTACTCGACCGATCCAATCCGCGCAACGAGAGAGACCCGGTGCGGCTCGCCCTCGTACTCGCGCAGCGCATGCAGCATGGGCGCCAGCCCACAGCCGATCGCCCGCGCAAGCGCCAGCGCCGCGAGTGCATTCAGCGCGTTGTGGCGGCCGCGGATCCGCAACGCGTCGACCGGCATCAGTCGATGCACGAAGATCTGGCTTTGCGGCTCGGGCGCTTCCGTTGCAGCCTTGCGGCGTCGATGGCTGGGACTCAAGTCCTCCGCATACGCCAGCCAGACGAGTCCACCGTCGCGCGTCAGTCCGTATTGCTCCGGTTGCGCTGGTATGTCGGCACCGAAGGTCACGGTCGGCGCCTGTTTGCGCGCCAGAGCTAGAACGCCAGGGTCATCGCGGTAAAGCACCTGCACGGTTTCGCGACTGAAGATGCGCGCCTTCGCCGCGGCATAGGCCTGCATCGAACCGTGCCAGTCGAGATGATCCTGGGTGAGATTGAGCACGGCCGCTGCCGTGCAAACCAGCGATCGCGTCGTCTCGAGCTGGAAGCTCGATAGTTCAAGCACCCAGACGTCCGGCAGTTGGTCGGTGTCAAGGCGCTCGCGCAAGGTATCCAGCGCCGTCGGTGAAATGTTGCCGGCCACAGCCACCGAACGGCCTGCGCGTTCCATCAGCAGGCCGGCAAGACGTGTTGTCGTCGTCTTGCCGTTGGTCCCGGTGATGCCAACGACGCGCGGCGCGTATTGACGCGTTGCGCGCAGCTGCGCCAATGCGCGCGCGAACAATTCGATCTCGCCGACAACCTCGACCTTGCGCGCGCGCGCGGCTTCGAGCACCGCACGCGCAGGCGCGTGCAGCGGCGACAGCCCCGGACTGATCGCGACCAGTTCGATGCCTTCGAGAAGTGTGGTGGCGAAGGGACCGCCGACGAATTCGACGTGCGGCAACTCGGTGCGCAATGCGTCGAGTTGCGGCGGTTCGGTGCGCGTGTCGGCGACTCGAACCGACCAACCTTCGCGCACCAGCCAGCGCGCGATCCCGAGACCGGTTGCGCCGAGACCGAGCACCAGCGCTCGCATCACCGGACTTTCAACGTCGAGAGGCCGACCAGCACCAGCATGATGGTGATGATCCAGAACCGCACCACAACCTGATTCTCCTTCCACCCGGACAGCTCGAAGTGGTGGTGCAACGGCGCCATGCGGAAGATGCGTTTGCCGCCGCTCCAGCGGAAATAGGCGACCTGCAGCATCACCGAGGCCGTCTCGGCGACGAACACGCCACCCATGATGAAGAGCACGATCTCCTGGCGTGTGATGACGGCGATCGTGCCAAGCGCGCCGCCGAGCGCCAGCGCGCCGACGTCGCCCATGAACACCTGCGCCGGATAGGCGTTGAACCACAGGAACGCCAACCCGGCACCGGCGATCGCGGCGCAGATGATTGCGACCTCACCCGCGCCCGGCACGTACGGGAACAAGAGGTAGCGCGAGAAATCGGCGCGGCCGACCACGTATGCGAATACACCGAGCGCGGCGCCGACCATCGATGCCGGCAGGATCGCGAGCCCGTCGAGGCCGTCCGTCAGGTTCACCGCGTTGCTGGTGCCGACGATCACGAAGTAGGAGAGGGTCACGAAACCGAACACGCCCATCGGATAGGCGACGTTCTTGAAGAAGGGCACGATCAGATCCGCGCGCGCCGGCAGGTCGATCGAAAAACCGTTGGCCATCCAACCCAGCATCAACGCCCACACGCGTTCGGTGGACGGCGCCGAGATCGCGAACGCGAGGTAAAACGCCGCCGCAAGCCCAATCAGCGACTGCCAGAAATACTTTTCTGCCGCCGGCATGCCTTTCGGATTGCGATGTACGACCTTGCGATAGTCGTCGACCCAGCCGACCCACCCAAAACCAATCGAGACCAGCAGCACGACCCAGACGAAACGATTCGACAGATCCGCCCACAGCAGCGTGGTGACACCAACCGCGATCAGGATCAGGGCGCCGCCCATCGTCGGCGTCCCGGACTTCGACAGGTGGCTTTGTGGCCCGTCGCTGCGCACCGCCTGGCCGATCTTCAACTCGGTCAGCTTGCGGATCACGCGCGGCCCGGCGAGCAGGCCGATCACGAGCGCCGTCGCAGCGGCCATCACGGCGCGCAGCGTCAGATAGTTGAAGACGTTGAACGCGCGAATGTCTTGCGCCAACAGCTGAAAAAGCTCGAGCAGCAAACTAGTGCACCCCCGCCGCCTGCGCGGCACCTGCGCCGTTGCGCAATGCGTTCACGACGCGCTCCATGCGCATGAAACGCGAACCCTTCACCAGCACGGTCGCACCTGGCGTCGCGGCGGCACGCGCGGCTGCGATCAGCGCCTCGATATCCGCGCAGTGCGTCGCTCCGTCGCCGAAGGCCACCACTGCGTCATGCGTTGCCGCGCCGAAACCGAGCAAGACATCGACCCCGAGTTGTTTCGCATACGCGCCGACCTCGCGGTGGTATGCGGGCCCCTGATCACCCACTTCACCCATGTCTCCCAGCACCAGCACCCGCGGCGCGGCGCTACCGGCGATCAGGTCGATCGCCGCCCGCACCGAATCCGGGTTGGCGTTGTAGGTGTCATCGATGAGCGTCGCGCCGTTGCGCAGGCGACTGGTAACTCCTCTTCCCGCGACCGGACCGAAGCCCTCGAGACCACGGCGGATCGCAGTGAGAGGGACGGCGAGCGCAAGCGCGGCCGCAGTAGCGGCCAGCGCGTTGTGCACGTTGTGTGCGCCCGGCACCTGCAGATTGACTTCGATCACGCCCGCCGGAACCGCAATCGACAACGCGCTGCTGCCGGGGTGCAGTTGATACTGCGCGGTCACGGCTGCCGCGCCGTCGCGTGCAAAGTCGAGCACCCGCCGCGTTCCGGCGAGTTCGCGCCAGATCCCGGCGCAACCGTCGTCGGCAGGAAACGCTGCCACGCCCGGCGGCGGCAACGCGGCGATCACCGCGCCGTTTTCGCGCGCGGTCGCCTCGACGGTGCCCAGGAACTCCTGGTGTTCGCGTTGCGCGTTGTTCACGAGCGCAACCGTCGGCTGGGCGATCTGCGCAAGCCAGCCGATCTCGCCTACGTGATTCATACCGAGCTCGAGCACCGCCGCGCGGTGACGCGCGCTGAGTTCGAACAGCATCAGCGGCACGCCGATCTCGTTGTTGAGGTTGCCGCGTGTCGCAAGGCGGCGCTCGGCGCCAAACGCCTCGGCGAGGATGGCAGCGATCATCTGCGTAACCGTCGTCTTGCCGTTGCTGCCGGCGACGGCGATGAGCGGCAACGTGAAGCGAGCGCGCCAGGCGGCCGCCGCGTAGCCCAATGCCTGGCGCGTGTCGCCGACAACGAGCTGGGCGATGTCCGTTTCCAGCCGCCGTTCCACCACGACGGCGCGAGCACCGCGGGCGACCACATCGGCCACAAAATCGTGCGCGTCGAAACGTTCGCCGCGCAATGCGAAGAACGCGCAGCCGGGACCCGCAGTGCGCGAGTCGGTGCTCACGCTGTCGATACGGGTCGCTCCCGCTCCGTACAAACGCGCGCCGCGCACGCTTGCCGCCAGCTCGGCAAGCGTCAGCATGGTTGGCCTCGTCGGCCGGCCAGCGCTGCGTGCGCATGCTCGACGTCGGAAAACGCGCGGCGCTCGCCGCGAATCTCCTGATATTCCTCGTGACCCTTGCCGGCAACCAGCACCACGTCGGTCGCCGCTGCCTGGCTCATCGCGAACGCGATCGCCTCCGCTCGGTCCACGATGCGTCGTACCGCAGCGTCGCGCTGCGCCGGCACACCGGCCGCCACCGCCCCGACAATCGCTGTCGGATCTTCGCTGCGTGGGTTATCGCTTGTGATCACGATGCAATCGGCGCCTTCAGCCGCGGCCGCACCCATGGGCGCACGTTTACCGGGATCGCGATCGCCGCCCGCGCCGAAGACGACCCAAAGCTCACCGCCGCGTGCCTGCGCCAGCGGCCGCAGTGCCGCGAGCGCTTGCACAAGCGCGTCAGGTGTATGCGCATAGTCGATGACGGCAAGCGGCTCGCCCGTTCCGCCGACACGCTGCATGCGCCCGGGCGGCGGAACAAGATGCGGCGCAAGCCGGCATACCTGGTCGAACGTGAGCCCACAGACAAGCGCGGCACCCATCACCCCGACCAGATTGGCGACGTTGAATTGGCCGACCAGCGGCACGTCGAGTGCGCCCGCATGCGTTCCATCGTCGACGTGGAACGTAAGACCGGTCGCGCTCGATCCGATCGCACTTGCGCGCAATCTGAGCGCAAGCCCCGCGGTTGTGACATCGCTCGTCGTGCAGCCGATCACCTGCACGTCGCCGCGCGCGCGCAGTTGTGCGACAAGCTCGTGCGCAAACGGATCGTCCAGATTGAGCACGGCGTGTGTGAGCGATGGCCAATCCAACAACTTCGCTTTCGCCTTCCCGTACGCCTGCATCGTCTGGTGATAGTCGAGGTGATCGCGCGTCAGGTTGGTGAACAACGCAACCCGAAACTGCACGCCGTCGAGCCGATGCTGGTCGAGCCCGATCGAGGAGACCTCCATCGCCAGCGCCTGCGCACCGGCGTCAAGGAACCGGCGCGCGTCACGCTGCAACGTGACGACATCGGGCGTGGTCAGCGGCGTTTTTTCCAGTGGGCGATCGATCAGGCCTGCACCGATCGTGCCGTGCACCGCGCAGCGTCGGCCCGCGAGCGTGAGCATCTGCGCGATCCATTGGCTGCACGAGGTCTTGCCGTTGGTGCCGGTCACGCCGACGGTCAGCAGATGCTGCGTTGGCGCGCCATAAAAATGCGCCGCAAGCTCACCGAGTAGAGCGCGCAGATTCTCGATCCACAGTGCGGGTACGCCCGGCTCCGACGGTGGCCTGCCTTCAGCCTCCGCAAGCACTGCCGCTGCGCCGCGCGCGACCGCCGCATCGATGAATGCGCGTCCGTCAGCGCTTTTGCCGGCAATACTGCCGGGCACTGCGATAAACACGTCGCCCCGCTCGATGGCGCGACTATCCATCTTCAGCTGCGCGGACGGATAAACGCACCCGTTCGCCGCGAG
Source organism: Burkholderiaceae bacterium (assembly GCA_035635915.1). Taxonomy (GTDB): domain Bacteria; phylum Pseudomonadota; class Gammaproteobacteria; order Burkholderiales; family Burkholderiaceae_F; genus JAKANT01. Next base: position 7,471 of record DASQAE010000587.1, read on the forward strand.
CCATTCGATGACCCGACCTGCGTTCACAGCCCCTCGCGTCGTGCGCTACTGCGCATCCGTTCCGTTTGCGCCAGCACCTGACCGTGCTCCGCGGGCAATGCGTCCGGCGCCACTTGCAACGTGCGCAGGCTCGTCGTGGCGATGCGCGCGAAAACGGGCGCGGCAACATCGCCGGCGTAGTACTTGCCCCCACCCGGCTCGTCGATCATCACGGCGACGACGATGCGTGGATCCGATGCCGGTGCGAAACCGGCAAAAGAAGCGACGTACTCGTTCACGTAGCGGCCATCCTGCACTTTGCGTGCGGTTCCGGTTTTGCCTGCCACCCGATAACCCGCGATGCGCGCCTGCGGTGCGGTGCCTTCTTCGCTCGCTGCCATCTCGAGCATGTGACGCACCGAACGCGCCGTCTCGGGACGCACCACCTGCGCGCCGGCGGGCGCTTCGGCAAGACGTGTCAGGCTCACGGGCACGGTGTCGCCGTCACGCGCAAAAATCAGATACGCGCGCGCCAGTTGCATCAGCGATACCGAGATGCCGTAGCCATAACTGATCGTCGCCTGCTCGATCTCGCGCCACGTGCGGGCCGGGCGCAAACGCCCAGCGGCGGCGCCCGGAAATCCAACCCGTACCGGTTGGCCGAAACCCGCACCGGCATAAACATCCCACAGCTTCTGCGCCGGCAATTGCATCGCGATGCGCACGGTGCCCACGTTGCTCGACTTGGCGACGATCTGCT
>DASQAE010000588.1:0-3980 GCA_035635915.1 Burkholderiaceae bacterium
ACCGGCGGTGTGCAAGGCGCATGGAACGGCAGAACCCAGGGCATCGGCGGCGGTGGTTGCTCTGGCAGCCTGAATGTCGCGGCGCCGGTTAATGCCGGCTACGTGGGTTCAGGCACCGATACCGGCCACACCGGAGGCAACTGCGAACCCGGTGTGAACGCGGACGGAACGTACAACCTGCAGTTCATCAACGACTTCATCCGCAACGGCATCAAGCAGCAGGTGCTGCTTTCGAAGGCAGTGGCGAAGACCTACTACGCGATGCAGCCGGCTTACAACTACTGGAACGGCTGCTCGACGGGCGGCCGCCAGGGCTACCTGCTCGCGCAGGAACTCGGGCGCGAACTCGATGGCATTCTCGCGAGCGCGCCTGCGATGTACTGGACCCGGTTCCAGACTGCGCAGATGTGGGGCCAGATCGTCATGAAGGACCTGGTTGGCGGCCCCATCAATGCAGCCAAGCTGAACCAGGCCACGGCGTCGGCCGTTGCAGCGTGCGACGCGGCAGACGGCGTGGTCGATGGCGTGATCGACGAACCGCGCACGTGCGAGTTCAGCGCCAAGGCCAACATCTGCGGCGTGGCGACCGCACCGGCCGCCAACTGCCTGACCGAAGCGGAAGCGGAGGCGGTCGATCGGATCTGGGACGGCCCACGTAACACGAGGGGCAAGAAGGTCTGGTTCGGCCTGGATCGCGGAACGAGTCTCACCGGGCTGAACGGCACCAACCCGTTTGCTCTCGGCGTGACGCAATTCCACTGGGACGAGCACAACACGGCATTCGATTGGAAAACCGTGACCGCCGACGCGTACGCGCAGGTCGCGCAGGACGGTTCGCGCAACATCGCTGACGTGACTGATACGTTCGGCGATCTCGATACGTTCAAGAGCAGCGGCGGCAAGTTGCTGACGTTCGTGGGCGCCAACGACCAGCTCATCATGCCGCAGGGCGTGATCCACTACTACCGCCGGATGGCCGCGCGCTACGGGCGCCATGACGCGCCGGACTTCAAGCGCTTGCAGAACTTTTATCGCCTGTTCCGCGCTCCGGGTGTCGGCCATTGCGGTGGTGGGGCAGGGGCGCAGCCGCAGAACCTGTTCGGCGCGCTGGTGGCGTGGGTCGAGAACAACGATGCGCCCGAGACCATCCTCGCGCAAAACACGACCGGCGGCGTCACGCGCACGCGGCCACTGTGCCCGTATCCGCAGACCGCCGTCTATCGAGGCAGCGGCAGCACGGACGATGCGAACAACTTCTTCTGCGGTGGCAACCTCGAGACGCGCGACGTGGTCTGCGACAGCGTGCTGGCGAAGTACAAGCATGAGGTGAACGGACCGCTCGACTTCAACGAAGGTGAGATCGATCGCAGCGTGTGTTCGGGACACGGCCACCACCACGGCCATGGTCACGATCACGACGATTGAGCTCGACCCGCGTTTGTGAAGAAACCGGGGCAGACGTCGGCGCGTCGGCGCCGCCGTTTTGCTTGCGTTGCAGCAATCCTGCAATTGGAGGGAGCCGGCTTGCTCCGCTACGGTATGCATGCCATCAATAAGACTCAGCAGCCACATCCCATGGACAGCGGGCCGCCCGTTGCGCAGGATGCGGGCAAGGAGCTAACCAACAGGTAGCAAGTGGAAGTCTCTTTTGCGCGCGAGGTCGAAGCGCTGCGTCTCGGGGCGGGTTCGACATTTCACGGCGAAGGCATCATCGCCGTCACCAAGGCGCTGCTGCAGTCGGGCGTCGCCTATGTGGGCGGCTATCAGGGCGCGCCGGTTTCACACCTGCTCGACGTGATGGTGCAAGCACGGCCATACCTCGACGAATTGGGCGTGCACGTTGAGGCATGCTCGAACGAGGCCTCGGCCGCAGCGATGCTCGGCGCCTCGATCCACTATCCGCTGCGCGGTGCCGTGACATGGAAATCGATCGTCGGCACCAACGTCGCTGCGGACGCGTTGTCGAATCTCTCCTCACCTGGCGTGACAGGCGGGGTCCTGGTCGTTGTCGGCGAGGATTACGGCGAGGGCGCAAGCGTGATCCAGGAGCGCACGCACGCATATGCGCTCAAATCGACGATGGCGTTGCTCGATCCGCGCCCCGAGCTTGCAAACATGGTGCGGATGGTCGAAGAGGGCTTCGCGCTTTCCGAGGCGTCGAACCTGCCGGCGGTCATGCAGTTGCGCATCCGCGCGTGCCATTTGCGCGGGCATTTCGCCTGCAAGGACAACGTCGCACCGAGATTTTCCACCCGCGCGCGCCTCAGTGCGCCGGCGCCGTTCGAGTACGTGCGCCTGGCCCATCCACCCGTGATCTTCATTCACGAACGGCTCAAAGTCGAACAACGCCTGCCGGCAGCACGGCGTTTTATCGCTGAGCACGGACTGAACGAGATCTTTCCAGGAACGCGCGATGAACTCGGCATCATCGTGCAAGGCGGCGTCTACAACTCGCTGGTGCGCGCGCTGCAACGCATGGGCCTTGCGGATACGTTCGGCACTTCGCCAATCTCGATCCTTGCCCTCAACGTTACGTCTCCACTGCTGCCCGATCAGATCGCCGATTTTTGCCGCACCAAACGTGCAGTACTGGTGCTGGAAGAGGGGCAGCCGGAGTACATCGAGCAGGAAATTCTGGCCAACCTGCGCCGCGGCCAGGTCGCCACGCCGGTACACGGCAAGGAGATGATGGGCGCGATCGGCGAGTACACCGCCGAGGTGATCTCAACCGGCCTCGAACGTTTCGTCGGCCGCTATCTGAACCACGTCGACCTGACCTCAGGCCGCGCCTGGCTTGCCTCGAATATCACCCGGCGCAAAGAGGTTGCGCAGGCGCTGGACAAACCGCTTCCCGTACGGCCGCCGACCTTTTGCATCGGTTGTCCCGAGCGCCCGGTTTTTTCGGCGCTCAAGCTCGCGCAGCAGGAGATCGGCCCGGTGCATGTGGCAGCCGATATCGGTTGCCATGCGTTCGCGACCTTCGAGCCGTTCAGCCAGGGTCATTCGATCCTCGGCTACGGCATGAGCCTCGCCAGTCGTGCGGGGGTCACGCCGCTGATGAAACAACGCACCCTCTCGATCATGGGTGACGGTGGTTTCTGGCACAACGGGTTGTTGAGCGGCGTGCAGTCTGCGCTTTTTAACCGCGACGACGCGGTGCTGTTGATCATGAAGAACGGCTACACGTCGGCGACCGGCACGCAGGAGATCATTTCCACCCCGGATGAAGCTGCGCGCGAGCGCGCGGTGGATAAACGCGCCAGCATCGTCGAGCAGAACCAGACCATCGAGAACACGTTGCGCGGCCTCGGCGTGCACTGGATGCGCACGGTGCACAGTTATCGCGTCGACGAGATGCGGCGCACGGTGCGCGAGGCGTTGACGACCGATTTCAGCGGGTTGAAGGTCGTCATCGCCGAGGGTGAATGCCAGCTCGAGCGGCAGCGGCGCATCAAACCCTGGATCGCCGGCCTGATGAGACGTGGTGCGCGTGTCGTGCGCGTCAAGTACGGCGTGGACGAGGACGTGTGCACCGGCGATCACGCATGTATCCGCCTCTCGGGCTGTCCGACGCTCACCGTGAAAGACAATCCCGATCCGTTGCGCCTGGATCCGGTGGCGACCGTGATAGACGGCTGCGTCGGCTGCGGGCTGTGCGGCGAAAACGCGCACGCCGCCACGCTCTGTCCGTCGTTCTACCGCGCCGAGGTGGTGCGCAATCCGCGCTGGCATGAACGTGCGCTCGAAACCGTGCGCGTTGGTGCACGCAAACTGCTCCTGGCGGCATGACGATGAACGACGCTGGTTACGCGAGCCGCGACGTGCAACCGATCACGCTGCTCGTGTGCGCATTGGGCGGCGAAGGTGGCGGTGTGCTCGCCGAGTGGTTGGTGGAGACGGCGACCCACGCAGGCTATCCGGCGCAATCGACGTCGATCCCCGGTGTGGCGCAACGTACCGGAGCGACGACGTACTACATC
>DASQAE010000589.1:0-2353 GCA_035635915.1 Burkholderiaceae bacterium
CGCCGCGTTCGATACCAAGTGCGAGCAGTCCAGCCGCGACGTCGTCGCTGCGCCGGCGCAGGTCGTGCCAGCTGAGACTTTCAGCGGTGGCAGAAAAGACCGCCGCTTCGGCGGCACCGTAGTTGCGCACGGCCTCGTCGAGCAGACGCGGGATGGTGATGAATTGCAGCGGATCGTCGCTCGCGCCGGCAACGTAGGACATTCCACCTTGCGGGCGCTGGGACTCGTGGCCGCCGCCGCGCAGCCAATCCGATGCGAACGGGTTGCGTGGCATGACCCGAATGGTCAGAACTTGCGCCAGTCGCCCAGCTGTTCGAAAGCGTGCGCGGCGCGATAGATCGTCGATTCGTTGTAGTGACGGCCGATCAGCATCACGCCGATCGGCAGGCCATGGCTCATGCCGCACGGCACTGTCATTGCCGGATGGCCGGTGACGTCGAACGGACACGTGTTGGGCAGCATCTCGAACGCGCGCTGGCACCACAACGCCAGGGGAGCGTTGGCGGGCGGCAGAGGTGTCGCCTTCATCGGCAACGTCGGCATCAGCAGAAGGTCACAGCGCGACAGGGCGTCGTCGTAGGCAACGCGCAATTGCCGCGACAGGTTTTGCGCTTTCGCATAGAAGTGCCCGCCGTACTGGCGAATGAAGTACTCGCCGATCATCATCGAGATCTTGAGCGTGCGCGACAGCTCATTGGCGCGCGCGCGCCAGCCGGCATGCCGGTCGAGCAGGCTGGTGGTGTACATGCCGCGCCAGTTGAAGCCCATGCCATTGCCTTGCATCATCTGCGCCTGCAGGCCTTCCAGGGCGATCGGGGTCCAGATGGCGGGACCGTCCAGATGCATCGGGATCGAAATCTCGCTCACGCTTGCACCGAGGGCAGCGAAGCGCTGCGCGGCTTCACGCACCTTCTGGTCGACGTCCGCTTCGCTCGAGGGATGACCGAAACTTTCCGTCACCACGCCGATGCGCATGCCGGCCACGCCGCGCGCGAGCGCGCTGGTGTACTTGTCGACGCGCACGTCGTATTGGCGCGGATCCATGCCGTCTGCACCCGCGATCACCTCCAACAGGAGCGCGTTGTCGGCGACCGTGGCCGTCATCGGGCCTGTGTGATCGATGGTTGCCTCGATCGGCATCACTCCGGTGTAGGGCACCAGGCCATGCGTCGCCTTCATGCCGTAGATCCCGCACCACGCACCGGGCATGCGGATCGAGCCGCCCTGGTCGCCACCGATCGCCATTTCCACTTCGCCGGCGCCGACCAGCGCGCCGCAGCCCGACGACGAGCCACCGGAGGAGTAACCATGCCGGTACGGGTTGTGCACCGGACCACTCTGGCTGGTATGGCTGCCGCCCGAGAGGCAGAACGACTCGCAGACCGCCTTGCCCACGATGGTGCCGCCGGCTTCGAGGACGCGTGTCACCACGGTGGCGTCGACATCCGGCACATAACCTTCCAGCGTCGATGCGCCGTTCATCATCGGCACGCCCGCGACGCAGACGTTGTCCTTCATCACGATCCGTTTGCCCGCCAACGGGCCATAAGCGGCGCCGCGGATTTCAGTCTTCACCGCCCAGGCGCCGAGCGGATTTTCGGTGGCACCGGGGCGATAGCCCGGCGTGCGTGCGTAGCGCACCGGCGGCAGGTAATCGGGAATCTGCGTCAAGCGGTCGTAGGCCTGCAACGTGCCGTCCATCACCTGCAGGTACTCGGCGATTTCTGCGTCGGACATGCTCATGTGCAGCTTGCCGACGATGTGGCGCATTTGATCGAGTGTCGGACGTTTGACGGTCGCCATGGTGACCTCGTGAGAAGGGTTGGGAGCAGGCCGCGTCGGTTGCATAGCGCCCGGTGCCGGATGTGTGGCCGCCGGAGGCGAGCTTGGCAGATGAGCCGCGCTAGCGGCCCATGGCGTCGGAGCCGGCTTGGGCGATGCTGAGAACGAGTTGGCTGGAACGCTGAGCGACGCAGCCGGCCGGGACGGTGGCGCAACGCCGCGCACGGTGCCGAGTCCGAGCGCTGCGGCCAGCGCCTCGCGCGAACCGCTCTCGCCGGCACCGAACTCTTGCACAACACGGCCTTTTTCGATCACGGCAAAACGTGTTGCGACGTCAAGCACCAGATCGAGGTTCTGCTCGACGATGAGCACCGCCAGCGCATGTTCGGTGCGCAAGCGGCTGAGCATCTGGCCGAGTTGATGCACGATCGAAGGCTGGATGCCTTCGGCGGGCTCGTCGAGCAGGACGATCCACGGGTTGGGAATCAGCGCTCGCGACAGTGCAAGCACCTGCTGCTCGCCACCGGAGAGCGTGCCGCCGCGGCGGTCGAGCAACGGCTGCAGCAACGGG
>DASQAE010000590.1:0-5159 GCA_035635915.1 Burkholderiaceae bacterium
AGCGTCGCATAGAATCGAGGGCGTGCCTCCCGACTACCGGGCGGCACGCCCTTTTTGTTGGTTGTCCATGTCGCTCGCCGCAATCCAGGTTATCGAACTTCGCAAGACCTACCCAAGCGTGGTCGCGCTCGACAACGTCTCATTGCGCATCGAGGCGGGCGAATTCTTCGGCCTGCTCGGGCCAAATGGCGCGGGCAAAACGACGCTCATTTCGATTGTTGCAGGCCTTACACGAGCGAGCGGTGGCCGTGCTCTGGTCCTGGGCCACGATGTTGTCAGAGACTACCGTGCCGCGCGGCGCGCACTCGGTGTGGTGCCGCAGGAACTCGTGTTCGATCCCTTTTTCACCGTGCGCGAGACGCTGCGCATCCAGTCCGGGTACTTCGGCCTGCATCGCAACGATGACTGGATCGACGAAGTCATCGCCAACCTCGACCTGAGTGGCAAGGCCGACGCCAATATGCGTTCGCTGTCCGGCGGTATGAAGCGGCGCGTGCTGGTGGCGCAAGCGCTCGTGCACAAACCGCCAGTGATCGTGCTCGACGAGCCGACTGCCGGTGTCGATGTCGAACTGCGCCAGACGCTATGGCAATTCGTGCGCTCCCTCAACCGCAAGGGTCACACCATCGTGCTGACCACGCACTATCTGGAAGAGGCGCAAGAGCTTTGCGGCCGCATAGCAATGCTCAAGAATGGACGTTTGATTGCGCTCGATCAGACGCGCAACCTGCTGCGACAGCTGTCGGGCCTGCGCATGTCGATGCGCATCACGGGTGAACTTCCGCCTGAAGTTGCACGCCATCTTGCCGAGCGGATAGGCGAGCATGTTGTGCTGCGTCTGGCGAACGTCGCCGAAGTGGAACCTACGTTGGCGGCGCTGCGCCGGGCGGGCTGCGGCATCGAGGATCTCGAAGTCGGGCATGCCGATCTCGAGGACGTGTTCCTGCAGATCATGAGTGAGGGCCGCGAGCGTATCGCGGCGTAGCAATGGATCCCGCCCTTGACCTCCGATCTGCCGCAACCGGTGCAGAAGCGAGCGCGGCAGCGCCGGTCCCGCTGGGCGAGCCGGTTGTAAACGCACAACTCGCCAAACGGGCGACGGGGTTCCGCACGCTCTTGTACAAGGAAGTGCTGCGGTTCTGGAAAGTCAGCTTCCAGACCATCGCTGCACCAATCCTAACCAGTGTTCTGTACCTGCTTGTCTTCGGCCACGTGCTCGAGGCGCATGTCGAAGCATTTCCGGGCGTCAGCTACACGGCGTTCCTGGTTCCCGGACTGGTCATGATGAGCGTCCTGCAAAACGCGTTTGCGAACTCGTCCTCGTCGTTGATCCAGAGCAAAATCACCGGCAACCTGGTGTTCGTGCTGCTGCCGCCAATCTCGCACGCGGAATTTTTCGCCGCCTACACGATTGCCTCGGTCGTGCGCGGCCTGGCGGTTGGTTTGGGCGTGTTCGTCGTCACGGTCTGGTTTGCTCCGCTCTCGCTTCGGGCGCCGCTTTGGATACTGGCGTTCGGTCTTGGCGGCGCTGCGCTGCTCGGCATGCTCGGGCTGATTGCCGGCATTGTCTCGGACAAGTTCGACCAGCTGGCTGCATTCCAGAATTTCATCATCATGCCCGCGACCTTCCTGTCCGGCGTTTTTTACTCAGTCAAAGGGCTGCCGCCGTTCTGGCTCGCGGTCTCGCACCTGAATCCGTTCTTTTTCATGATCGACGGTTTTCGCTACGGCTTTTTCGCCCAATCGGACGTCAATCCGTGGTTCAGCCTGGGCGTCGTCCTCACCGCGCTTGCGCTCGTAACGGCCGTCGCCTTGCGCATGCTTTCGATGGGCTACAAGATCCGCCACTGAAGATGTCTCCTACGCCTGAAGATGTCCAGCGCTACATTGCGCAAGGACTTGATTGCAGCGTGCTCGAAGTGCAAGGCGACGGCCAACACTTCGAAGCGCTTATCGTCAGCGCAGCGTTCGAGGGCAAAGGTCGCATTGCGCGCCATCAGCTCGTCTACGCGGCGCTTGGCGAACGCATGCGCGCCGAGGTCCACGCGCTTTCAATGCGCACCTTGACGCCAGCGGAATACGCCACACAACGCAAATGAGCCGCGCCGCACCTTCACACGGTCTTCACGGTCAGTTCGCCCGGAGTTCGGGCGCGCCTGCGACCGTCCGCACTCGTCGCCTGCATCCCGCAGGCGCCCGTGTGAGGACCGTCCCATGCTCGATACGCAACCGATTCGTTTTGTCGCCGCTGTGCGCGCGCGGCAATCCTCAGGCAACACGATGGACAAACTGAAGATCCGCGGTGGCGCGCCGCTGCGCGGCGAAATACCGGTGGCCGGCGCCAAGAACGCGGCGCTGCCGATCATTGCCGCGTCGCTGCTGACCGCCGACGAGCTCGTCGTGACAAACGTACCCGAGCTCGCCTACATCTCGACCATGGCGCGCTTGTTGCGCGGCATGGGCGTCGCCGTCGAGCGCAGCGGCGCGCGCTGTGCGCTGCGCGCCGGGGGCGTCACGTCGACCGAAGCACCCTACGAACTCGTCAAGACGATGCGTGCCTCGGTGCTGGTCCTTGGCCCCCTGCTCGCCCGCTTCGGCCACGCGCGCGTCTCGTTGCCGGGCGGCTGTGCGATTGGTGCGCGGCCGGTCGATCAGCACATCAAGGGGCTGGAACTGCTGGGTGCGGGCATCCGCATCGAGCAGGGTTACATCGTTGCCGAGGCGCAGCGCCTGCGCGGCACGCGCATCGTCACCGATATGGTGACGGTCACCGGCACCGAAAACCTGATGATGGCGGCCTCCCTGGCCGACGGCGAGACCGTGATCGAGAACGCGGCGCGGGAGCCGGAGGTGGTCGATCTTGCGGCCTGCCTGAATGCGATGGGTGCACGTATCCGTGGTGCCGGTACCGATCGCATCGTGATCGAAGGCGTGCGTCGACTAGGTGGAGCTGCCCATCGCGTGCTGCCGGATCGGATTGAGACGGGTACGTTCCTCGTCGCCGCGGCCGCGAGCGGACTGTTCGGCGATGCCGATGTCCGTCTTACTGGCGCCGAGGCGCCCACGCTGGATGCAGTAATCGACAAACTGCGCGAGTCGGGCAGCACGGTGGATACCGAGCCGGACGCGATCCGCGTGCGCGCCAACAAACGTCCGCGCGCCATCAATCTGCGCACGGCGCCGCATCCTGCGTTTCCGACCGACATGCAGGCTCAGTTCATGGCGCTCGACTGCGTCGCCGAAGGCGTCGGGCGCATCACCGAGACCATCTTCGAAAACCGCTTCATGCACGCGGTCGAGCTGCAGCGTCTGGGAGCGCATATCGACATCGAAGGAAACACAGCGATGGTGACCGGTGTGGCCAAGCTCTCGGGCGCAACCGTGATGGCGACCGACTTGCGCGCTTCAGCCAGCCTTGTGATCGCCGGGTTGGTCGCGGATGGAGAAACCACGGTCGATCGCATTTACCATCTCGACCGCGGCTACGAGAAAATGGAACAGCGGCTCGCCGCGCTCGGCGCCGGGATCCAGCGCATAAAGTGACACGCGGCGGGTGACTGCCGGTGAAGTCCGCTCGAACCGCACACGCAAACGACAAGACGGACGATCAATGATCACGCTGGCGTTATCCAAGGGTCGCATTTTCGAGGAGACCGTGCCGCTGCTGGCGCGCGCGGGCATCGCTCCCGACGAGGACCCCGAGCGCTCACGCAAGCTCATCATCGCGACCCCGACCCCGGCGTACGCCTGGTCGTGGTGCGGGCTTCCGACGTGCCGACTTATGTGCAGTACGGTGCCGCAGAGGCCGGCATTGCGGGCAAGGACATCCTGCTCGAGCACGGCGCGCAATGGGGGGACGTCGGCCTGGCACAGCCGCTCGATCTCGGCATCGGACGTTGTCGGTTGTGTGTCGCCGTGCCCGACGGTTTTGACTACGCCAACGCGGTCCGCCGCGGCGCCCGCCTGCGCGTAGCCACCAAATACGTCGCTTGTGCGCGCGAATTCTTTGCCGCCAAGGGCGTGCACGTGGACCTGATAAAGCTGTACGGCTCGATGGAACTCGCGCCTCTGGCGGGTCTCGCCGACGCCATCGTCGATCTGGTCTCGACCGGCAGCACGTTGCGCGCGAACCGGCTGATCGAGGTCGAAGAGATCGTTGCCATCTCGGCGCGCCTGATCGTCAACAGCGCAGCTTTGAAGCTCAAGCGCGCCGAGCTCATGCCGTTCATTGCCAAACTCGAAGCGGCGGTCGAGGCGACGGTATGAACGCAGTACGCCGCCTCGATACGCGCGCGGCGGACTTCGAACGCGATTTTTCGCAACTGAATGCGGTCGAACTCGCGACCGATCCTGCGATCGAGTCCGCCGTCGAACAGATTCTCGCCGACGTGCGCACGCGCGGCGACGCCGCGTTGCTCGAATACACGGCGCGCTTCGACATGCTGCGTGTGAGCGCCGTAGCCGCGCTCGAGATCACGCCACCTCAGATGCGCGCGGCGCTGGACGCATTGCCGGCGGAGCAGCGCTCTGCACTGCTCAGTGCGGCGCAACGCATACGCGCGTTCCACGAGCGCCAGTTTCAGTTGCTTTCAGCCGGAGACTGGACTGACACCGAGCCGGACGGCACCTCGACCGGGCAGCGGATCGTCCCTCTCGATCGCGTCGGGCTTTATGTCCCCGGTGGCAAGGCCGCGTATCCCTCTTCGGTGCTCATGAGTGCGCTGCCGGCGCGCGTTGCCGGCGTGCGGGATTTGGTGATGGTGGTGCCCACGCCGAACGGGGAGCGCAACCCGCTCGTGCTTGCCGCGGCCAGCGTGGGTGGCGTCACGCGTGCCTTTGCAATCGGCGGTGCGCAGGCGATCGGAGCGCTCGCCTACGGCACCGAAACCATTGCGGCGGTCGACAAGATCGTCGGTCCCGGCAACGCGTATGTGGCAAGTGCCAAACGCAGGGTCTTTGGGGCTGTTGGCATCGACATGATCGCCGGCCCGACCGAAATATGGGTCATTGCCGATGCAAGTGCCGAACCCGACTGGGTGGCGATGGACCTTTTTTCCCAGGCTGAACACGACGAACTCGCGCAGGCGATCCTGCTCACGCCCGACGCCGCGTTTGCCGATGCGGTTGCAGCGTCGATGGACCGCTTGCTGCCTGGGCAG
>DASQAE010000591.1:0-6736 GCA_035635915.1 Burkholderiaceae bacterium
CCGCCGCGTTCGCGCAGCATGTCGTCATCATGGACGAGCCCACCGCTGCACTGGGCGTCAAGGAGGGCAACATGGTGCTCGAATTGATCCGCCGCGTACGCGACCGGGGCCTGCCGGTGATCCTGATCAGCCACAACATGCCGCACGTGTTCGAAGTTGCCGACCGGATCCACGTCGCACGCCTGGGCAAACGTGCTGCAGTGTTGAATCCCAAGAAGATCACCATGAGCGACACCGTGGCGGTGATGACGGGCGCGATACCTCCTGAGTCGCTGCCCGCCGAGAGCCTGGCCCACTGAGATGTCCGCAAGAAAGCCGCGCGTGGTCGGAGAGCCTCTTGGCACCTGAACACGCCGTCGCGAGTGCACGTCTGCACCCGCGCGGGTCGAGCCAAGGCGGATTGCGCCAGTACAACGAACGCGTGGTGTTGCAGGCGATCCGCCTGCATGGCGCGTTGCCGGCGGCCGAGATCGCGCGGCTCACCCATCTGACGCCGCAGACGGTATCGCAAATCAGTCGACGCCTGCTCGACGATGGTCTGCTTGCCAAAGGCGAACTGGTGCGCGGCAAGGTCGGACAGCCTTCGGTTCCGCTGGTGCTCGCGCCCGAGGGCGCTTATGCGATCGGGATCAAGATCGGCCGGCGCAGCATGGACGTGCTGCTGGTGGATTTCACTGGCGCGGTGCGCGCACGCTGGAGCACCGAGTACGAGTTTCCCGACCCGGAGCGCGTGTATGGCGAGATCGCGCAACGAGTGAAGAGCATTCGCCGCAAGCTTGGCGCGGCAGGGCAGGAGCGTTTGGCCGGCATCGGTGTGGCCGCACCGCTATCGCTCGGCGGCTGGCAGGCCCTGCTTGGATTTCCGCGCCACTTGTCAGAACAGTGGGACCGCACCGATCTTTGTGAAACCATTGGCCAACTGACGAGTCTGCCGGTCCAAAGCCTCAAGGACACCGCCGCAGCGTGCGTGGCGGAACTGGTCGCCGGACGAGGCCGGCAGCTGCACAGTTTCCTGTACCTGTTCGTCGATACGTTCATCGGCGGCGGTCTTGTCATCGACAGCACGATGCGCGCGGGACCGCACGGCAACGCAGGCGCCGTAGGGTCGCTGCCGCTCGGGCTTGCGCGCAACGGCAAGCAGGAACAGCTTCTCAGCGTGGCGTCGATGCTGGCGTTGGAGCGACGATTCGAAGTCGCGGGTCTGGACGTGACAGCGGCAGGCGACGGAAGGGCGCTACAGGCACCGTGGCGTACTCACACAAGGCGCTGGATCGCGGACGCGGCGAATGCGATTGCGCTCTCGATCAACTGCGGCGCCTGTCTGTTGGACCTCGATGGCGTCATCGTCGATGGTTCGTTCAGTCGCGACCTGCTGGCCGAATTGCTCAAGAGTCTGCCGGCCGCACTCGAGCGCTATAGCTGGCAGGGCGTGCATCAACCCGAGGTCTTTGCGGGCACGATCGGCTCGGATGCCCAAGCGCTTGGTGGGGCGTGGATTCCGTTGCACGCGAGCTTCGCGCCCGATCGGGAATTGTTCTTGAAAGTCGTTGCTGACGATTGAGAGTGCAGGCGGGGCCGGTTCGCCCGCCCGGTGCATCGGGCGCGCTAGCTTCGCGCGCGCACGCTCGACCGTGCCTCGAACTCGTCGAAACGCCAACGCTGGTAGAAATAGAACAACACGCTGAGCACCAACGCACCGCCGCTGCCGACGGCAGCATGCAGCCAACCCGGCACAGACGGGATGAATGCGCGCGCCAGCAGTGCGATACCCGCGCCCGCAACGACGTTTTATGCATGCTCTCCAGCGTCGTTTCGACCAGCCGTGCAACCGTGAAGATTCCAAGCAGAAAGACCGCCGGCAGCACGATCGCGGCGAATGGGATCAACACATCGGCCGAACCTGAAAGGAACCCCATCGCAACGAGCGAACTCGAAAGTGCCATGACATACAACGTGCTCCGCGCGGATGCCTCCGAGTACGTCGAACTGTTCGCCGTTTGAAGCACGAAGTGCTTCGTCGTCAGTGCCGAGAGCAAGGCGGTTCGCTGCGGTTGTTCGTCCATATTCCGACTCCCAGAAAACGAGCAAAACCCGGACATCCAGCGCGGCACGTATCTCCAGGCGACCGGTGGATCACATCCTTCCCGGCAACCAAAGCGCAATCAGCGGAAACGCAATAAGAATGATCAGCCGCACGATGTCCGTCACCACGAACGGAATCACGCCCTTGAATATCGTCGTGAAGCTCACCTCGTGCACCACGCTCTTGATCACGAACACGTTCATCCCCACCGGCGGATGAATCAGCCCCAGTTCCACCGTCATCACGATGATCACGCCGAACCAGATCGGATCGAAGCCGAGCTGCGTGATCACAGGGAAGATGATCGGCACCGTCAGGATGATCATCGCCATCGCATCCATCAGGCAGCCGAGCACGAGGTACATCACCATGATCAGCGCCAGTACGCCGTACTTGCCGATGCCGAGACCCGTGAGGAACGCGGTGAGTTTTTGCGGTGTCTGTGTGATGGTGAGGAAGTAGCCGAACAGCAGCGCGCCGATCAGCACGGTGAACACGGCGGCCGCGGTGCGTGTCGCCTGCAGCAGCGCCGTGCGGATGTTCTTGCGATCCAACTTGCGCCGCAGGACGCCGAGCAGAAACGCGCCGCCGGCGCCGACACCACCGGCCTCGGTGGGCGTGAAGAACCCGCCATACAACCCGCCAATCACGAACCCGAACAGTGCCAGCGACGGCCAGATACCCACCAGCGCTTCGCGTCGCTCACTCCAGGGCCGCGGCTCTCCACGCGGCAGGAATTTGGGCGCCACCGCCACGATCACGCCTACCGTCAGCACGTACATCGTCATCGCCAGCAGCCCCGGCAGCACGCCGGCCATGAAGAGCTTGCCGATGTCCTGCTGCGTAAGCACGGCGTAGACCGCCAGCACAGTCGAGGGCGGCAACATCGCACCCAGCGTGCCGCCGGCTGCGATCACGCCGGTGGAGAACGAT
The DNA here is from genome assembly GCA_035635915.1 of Burkholderiaceae bacterium. GTDB lineage: Bacteria > Pseudomonadota > Gammaproteobacteria > Burkholderiales > Burkholderiaceae_F > JAKANT01. The sequence goes on from DASQAE010000591.1 coordinate 3,017, forward strand.
TGCGGATATCCGTAGCGCCGCATCTCCGGATACGCCACCGTCGAAAACGTCGCCGCGGTTGCCACCGACGATCCGCAGATCGCCGCGAAGCCGCCGCACGCCAGCACGGTTGCCATGCCGAGTCCACCGCGCAGGTGTCCGATCATCGCGTTCGCAGCGCGGAACAACTCGCGACTGACACCGGAGACCGAGACGAACGCACCCATCAGCATGAACATCGGAATCACGCCGAACGTGTAGTCGGTGACGGTGCGCATCGAAGTCTGGCCGACAAGCTTCAGCGCTGGCCCGCTGCCGGCGATCATCGCGTAGCCGGTGACGCCGACGAGTCCCATCGCCATGCCGACCGGCACGCGCAGGAGCATCAGGATAAAAAGGATGACGAAGCCGGCGACCGCGATGAAGTCCGGGCTCATGGTGTCGTCCGCTACGGCGCGTCGTTCATTCCTGCACGCGCACTTCGGCCCGCTCGTCGTGCAGCAGCTCCGGATGAAACACCAGGCGCCAGGCGCGGATTGCGATCAGCACCACTGCGCACGCGTCGCCAGCCCAGGCCAGCGCGGCAAGCGGCCAGGTCGGCAGGTTCAGATCGTAGGTCAGCACATGGTCGACGTAGATGTTCTTCACCTTGTCGAACAACATCAGCGTTTGCACGATGACGACGAACAGGAGCACCAGCGTCGCGAACACGTCGATGAAACGTTTGAAGCGTGGAGCCGCGGTGCTCCATACCAGGTCGACGGTGATGTGTCCGCCGCGATAGCTGGTGGCGGCGATGCCCCAGAAGATCAGTATCCCGAGTAGCTGGCGCCCGAAGTCATAACTGTCGGGGATCGACGTATCGAAGAACTTGCGCAGGAAAACCGCGATGAAGATGTTGGCCGCGACGAGGCCGACGAAGGTCGCCGCGAGCCACTCGATGGCGTCGATGATCCGGTCGGCGACCGGCTTGCGCTTCATGCGCGGCGTTGGTTAGCCGCCGCCAAGCGCAGACTTGTACTTGAGCAGGCTCTGCTGCAGGCTCTCGAGCACCTGCTTCGGATCGCCGCCGGTTTTCTGCACGTCCTTGGCCCACTGCTCGTTCACGGGCGCGACCGCTTTGCGCCACGCTTCGAGCTGCTCGGGGGTGAGTTTGGTCATCTCGTGGCCGGGCAGAGCGGCGATCTTGCCTTTCCCTGCCGACTCGAAGTCGGCCCAGGGCGATGCAATTTTTTCCGCCCACTCGGTCGTGCAGTGTGAGTCGATCACCTTCTTTTGTGGCGCCGAGAGCGAGTTGTACTTGTCCTTGTTCAGCACCCAGACGAACGGCGTGATGTAAAGCGGCACGTCGATGTGGTACGTCACGACCTTGTCAATCCCGAACAGGCCGAGTGAACCCCACGGAAACGTGATCGCATCGGCGACACCGCGTTCGATCATGTCACGCGCCTCCGGTGCGGAGGACTGGACATTGGTGCCGCCGAGCACGGTGATCATCTGGCCGATGGTTGCGGAAGCGGGGCGGACCTTCATGCCCTTGATCTCGGTCGGCAGCACGACCTTCTTGCGCGAATGGAAGCTGCCGGGGTCGTGCGCGAACGCGAAGCAGAAATGCACATCCTTCATTTCCTTCGCCGCATAGGCGCGATACCACGCATCGACCGCGGCGCTGCCGCCCTTTGCGTTCGAGGCCAGGAACGGCAGTGATGCGGCCGCGAAGATCGGGAAGCGTCCCGGCTGGTACCCCGGGTTTACGTACGCGCCATCCGCGATGCCGTCACGCGCCATGTCATAGTGGTCGAACGCCTTACCGAGCTGTTCGCTCGGAAACAGCGTCGAAGCGATCGTTCCGTTGCTTTCCTTCTTGATGTCTTCCGCCCAGGCTTGTAACGCCGGGTTGAGCGGATGTTGCATCGGCACCCAGCTCGAAAGCTTCAATGTCACAGGTTTGTCTTGTGCTTGTGCCGTCGCCGCAACCAGGGCGGCGCAAAACAGCAGGGCGCGACGGGGCAGACGCATCGGGGGTCTCCTTGAGTGGTTCTAGATTTTTTTGGACTATCGAGCGGAGAGTAAACCGAGGGAGTCGCGAGCGCATCTGTTGCCCGGTGCGCCCGACAGCAAACGCGATACCCGGTTCTGCACTGCCGCGTAGCCTTCGCGTGAATCCGGCACCTGAGCCGATCGAGCGTATCCATTTCGCCGCGCCCTGGGCAAACTTGGGGCTTCAATCGCACGCTGGTGGTGCGATCTCCGGGCAGGGAGAGGGAATGGTCTTGAAGCAGATTCGCTGCAGCGATATTCGCTGCGAAGGTAATGCCGGACGTGAAGCATCCGTGGCGATCCAAGCGCTCGCCGACAGCATCCGCACCTACGGTGTGCTGCGCCCGGTGCTGCTACGGCCTACGGACGAAGGCTACGTGATGGTGCACGGCGAGCGGCGCTGGCGTGCCGCCCAGATGCTTGGCATGGAGCAGATCCCGGCGTACCTCGTCGAGAATCTGTATCGCGACCAGCACGTCGAAGCCTAGCGGCACTCTGTGGTCGTCCCGGCGCAGGTCGGGACCTGATTTCCTCCGCGAGACTTGGATCCGGACTTCGGCCGGCGTGTCGACGCGCGCATCCACGACGGATCTCGTCGTTCAAACCATCTGCTCACCCGGCGGCTCGCCGCGGCCGTGATGATGGTGCCGCATCGCGGAGCGAAACTGGTCGCGTTCCGCGTCCGACATCTGCTCCCAACGCTCCATCATGCGGCCGCGCCAGTGGCGACGATGACCCCAACCGCCGCGCAGTCCGCCGAGCAGGATCTTGCTCAACACGAGCAGGCCGACCGCCTGCCAGAAGTCGATCGTCTGCCAGCCGAACAACGCGGGCATGAGCCAATTCCACAGCAGCATCACCACCGCGCCGACGACAGCGACCGCCACCAAGACGAACAACACCATCTTCAATCCGTACAGCCACCAACGCCTTCTCATCGTTTGCTCCTCATGGTTCGATGAATTCGTCATAGATCTGCTGCAACCGCGCGCGCAGATGCAGGACCGCATAGCGCTTGCGCGAGAGCAGGGTGTTCAAACCAACGCCGGTCTGAGCAGCCAGTTCCTTGAAGCTGCGTCCTTCGAGCTCGTGCGCAACGAACACGAAACGTTGCTCCTCGGGCAATTCGTCCAGCGCATCGTCAAGCTCTTCGAGCAGGAGCCGGCGTGCATATGTGGTCTCCGGGCCGCCGTCGGCCGCCGGCAGCAGATCCTCGACCGGGGCGTACTCCTGCTCGACAGAGGCGCTGACGGACACGCTCACTGACTCGAGACTTTCGGTCTTCTTCTTGCGGAACAGGTCGATGATCCGGTTGCGCGCGACGCGAAACAGCCACGCTCCCACCTCTTCGACCGGTTTCACAAGACGTGCGGCTTCGATCAGCTCGTAGAAGACGTCCTGCAGGATGTCTTCGGCATCGGCTGGATCGGGCACACGCCTGCGGATGAAGCCGCGCAGGCGCGCGCGCTGGCGCACGATCGCTTCCGAGAGCGAACGATCAGTTCCCGTTATGCCGTCGAAACTGGCGTCCATGCATGTGTAGACGAATGAGGACAAGGAATATTGTGGTGATCGCAGGTTTCTGCGAGGTTGCTGCGAGGCGCGACCGCGATGTGCAACGCCCCAACCGCCTTCCCCGCATGCCGGGGAGGGGACAGGATCAGGTGAGTGGCTGATACTTCCCGCCGTACGCAACCGAAA
>DASQAE010000592.1:0-1612 GCA_035635915.1 Burkholderiaceae bacterium
CGTGGACCGTTGCGGCCGGGCAGGCCGAGTTGGACGATGTCGAGCAGGTCTGCGAGCGACTCGCCGAGCGGCGGTCGTTCATTCGCGCAGCGGGAATGGGAGAACTGGCAGACGGGTCGATGTCGGCATACTACGAATTCCACCATTCGCTGTACCGCCAGGCGGTCTACGGTCGGCTGTCAGACGTAAGCCGGTCGAAGCTGCATCGTCTGATTGGGGAACGACTCGAGACATTGTTCGATGCTCAGACGCTCGCGTTGGCGCCGGAGCTCGCCGTCCATTTCGAGAAGGCGCATCAGTACGAACGGGCCATTCGATACTTAATCGAAGCGGCCCGGAATGCTGCGCGGCGCTTCGCCATCCGCGATTCGCTCGACGTACTCCAGCACGCCGTCGCTCTTGTGCCACGACTTCCTGCCGATCGCCGCACGCCACTCGAGATTCAAATTCTCGAGCGGATCGGCGATGCCCAGTACGCGCTTGGGGCAATGGTGGAATCGGCCGCTACGTTTGAGACCGCATCGACGCTCGCGACGCGGGCTGGCGTCACCGCCGCTCAAGTGGAGGCCCAAGTGTGCTTCGCGCGCCCCCTTGGGTTGCTCGATCCCGACCGCGCGATAGCGGTCCTGCAGCAGGCCGCAAGGGCCAGCGCCGGACTCGGCGATCCAGTGATGCACGCGCGCGTCAACCTTCTCGCGGCAGGCACCCGTCTTCTCTATGACACGTGGCGCGTGGAGGATGCGCAGGTCTGCCGAGCCGCCCACGAGACGGTTCATACAGTCAGCGACATGAGTGCGCCAGGATACGACCGCCTTATCTATGCGCACCTGCAGTCGCTGCAGGGCGAATCCACGACAGCGCTCGAGGCGGCCGAGGCCGCCGAGGCACGAATCGCCACATTCACGGACCCGACGGGCGCAATCGTGCACTTGCTCGCGCTGAGTGCGCAGATCCTCGCGCTGCTTCAACTCGGTCGATTCGGGCAAGTGCTGCGCGTCATTCGAACGAACGAGGAGATGGCCGCGAAAAATGGCAGCGATCCCTGGCTCGTCTTGTATCGCGAAGCGTGGCTCCGCACGTTGGTGATGGACTTCGCGGGCGCGCAGCGGGTGTGCGATGAACTCATGCGCCGCAGCGTGTATCCGACGGGCCAGGCGCAGACCATAGGTCGGCTGGCGGCCGGTTTCGAAGCGCTCGATCAGGGCCGGAACGACGAGGGGCTGCGCTGCTTCGAGCACGTCCGGGATCCGATGCAGACGCCCAAGTTCTTCCTGCACTGGTACTGGCGGTTGCACGCCCACGTCGGACTGACTCGCGCATGGCTGCAATCGGGACACGTGACGAACGCGCGCCGCGAAGCCGACGGTTTGGTCGAAGCGGCGTGCGCGACGGCCGATCCCAATTTGCAGGCGCTCGCCTGGGATACGCGCGCCCAAGTGGCGATCGCCGAATCGAACTGGAATGACGCCAGGCATTCCATCGGCTACGCTCTGGCCGCGCTGAGAAGTACCGATACGCCGACGTCCGCATGGCGGGTGCATGGCACGGCGTGGGATCTCCACCGGAGAGCAGGGCAGCGGGACGTGGCGGCCGCGCACCGAGCGAGCGCCCT
>DASQAE010000593.1:0-1742 GCA_035635915.1 Burkholderiaceae bacterium
TCGCCCGCCGCCGCCTTGCGCTTCGAGCGGCGCAACGCCTGCATCGCCGCCTGCGCGCTTTCCAGCGCCAGTTTTGCCGCCGATTGTTCGGCCGCACGCCGACTGCGGCCGGTCCCACGCACGCTGATCTCGAGCTTCGGAATGCTGCACTCGACCTCGAACTCCTGGTTATGCGCAGCGCCGCGCGTCTCGACGACCGCGTAGACCGGTAGCGGAAGGCGCTTGCCCTGCAGGTACTCCTGCAGCAGCGTCTTGCTGTCCTTGCCGAGCGTCTTCGGGTCGACGCTCTTTAGCACCGGCTCGAACAGGCGCCCGATTACGTCGCGCGCCGCTTCGAATCCGCCATCGACGAACACTGCACCGAAGGCCGCTTCCATGGTGTCGGCGAGGATCGACGGGCGGCGGAAGCCGCCGCTCTTCATCTCACCCTCGCCAAGGCGCAGGAAATCGGCGAGGCCGAGTTGCTGCGCGATCTCTGCCAGCGATTGCTGCTTGACCAGGTTGGCGCGCAGGCGCGAAAGATCGCCTTCGTTCAGGCGCGCGTACTTCTGGTACAGCAGGTGCGCAATGGTGCAATTCAGAACCGCATCGCCGAGGAACTCGAGGCGCTCGTTGTGCACGGCCCCGTGGCTGCGGTGCGTGACCGCCTGCTCCAACAGCGTCGGCTGCGTGAAGCGATATCCGAGGCGCTCTTCAAGCGCCGCGAGGTCCATCACGCCCGCCTTCGCGCAGGTTCATCAAGGCACCGCCTTGGTAGCGCGGTCGCGCGTGGTGCCGGAAAAATCGATCACGAGCCGCACGTTGTCCATCAGTGGAATGTTGTACGTGTAGGCGTACGAGATCACCACCTTGTCGCCTTCTTTCGTGATGTCGAGGTCCTTGGAGCTGATCGACTTGATGTCGTCGATGGTCGCATGGCGTTCGAACGCGGAACGGATGTCGCCGACCGTGTTGCCTTCGTTCTTGATCTTCTGCACCGCGCGTTCGATCGCGATGTATTCGACTACCGCGGGCACCAGTTTCGCACCGAGCAGAAGCAGGACCACCACGATCAGGCCGATGAACAGCACACCGATCAGGCTCAGGCCCTGTTGGCGCATGCGCGGACTTATTGTTTTCATTGATCCTCCGTGATAACAGGCCGTGCCGCTGTTTTCTTCACCACCATTCTCATCGGAACGAGCCGATCCGGCCGATATTGCCAAAATTCATCCAGATGAAGAAGGCGCGGCCCACGATGTTCTCCTCCGGCACGAAGCCCCAGAAGCGGCTGTCCTCGCTGTTATCGCGATTGTCGCCCATCATGAAATAGTGCCCCGGCGGCACGGTACACGTGACGCCTTCAGGCGACGCGTATTGGCAGGCTTGCGGATGCGTGTGCTGGTAACCCTGCGCGACCGGCACGCCCGGCCCGTCGTTCAGGATGATGCGGTGTTCCACCTTGCCGAGTGTTTCGATGAACTGGTTGTAGTACTGCACGCGTCCCTCTTCGAAGTACTTGTCGGCCGGCCGCGTCGGGACCGCAACCCCATTGATGGTGAGCCGCCGGTTCAGGTACTCGATCTTGTCGCCGGGCAGGCCAACTACGCGCTTGATGTAGTCCTGCGAAGGATTGTGCGGGAAGCGGAACACCATCACGTCGCCGCGCTGGGGCGATCCGATGTCGATGATCTTGGTGTGGATCACCGGCAGCCGCACGCCGTACGTGTACTTGTTGACGAGAATCAGATCGCCGATCTGCA
>DASQAE010000594.1:0-4786 GCA_035635915.1 Burkholderiaceae bacterium
GTATTCCTGCCGCAGCTCGGTAACGCGGCCAAATTCACGCTCGAGGCGGCGGCCGATGGCTACGCCACTCAGTCGGCGGACGTCGATCTAACGGTGACGGATGCGACCGCCGACTTTACGTTGGCGCCGACACCGTAGTCGCGTCCGCGAGATCCGGCCGCGGCTGCGCGGTTGCGAGTGCGTCGCCCGGGTATGTCGCGCCGGCGGGTGATCGTTCCACTTCGATCGCTTGCGCCACCAGGCGGCGAAACTGCGTCAGCGCCGAGTCCATCGCCAGCGGCAGCATGGATGCCTGCGGGTTCAACGCGATATTGCGTGCCTGCGCGGTGATCATGTCGCGGTCCTCGTGAAACGCGACGACCAGCGCGTCGTGGATGATCTTTGCGATCGACGAGTCGCCCTGGCCGACCCGATGCGCCTGCTGGAAGAAGTAGTGCGTCGTCGTTCCGCTTTCCGGCGTGAGCGCCTGGCAGCTGTGCAGGCGCACCGCACGGCTCATGTCGTCGGGCGCATCACCGGTCGGGCGTCCGCCCGAATGCATCAGCAGCGTGCCCGGCAGAACGAAGTCGTAGATGAACCAGCGCTCGACGTAACCGTCGAACTTGCGCATACGCTGGTAGTAGCCGGGTGGTGGCACGTTCGGCACGCGGCGCGTAACGCGGATGCCGTGCGTTATCTTCTCGATGGTCGGCTTCGCCTGCGCAATGGCCGTCGACCCGCCGAGCGTCTTCTCGTGCACGTAACTCAGATGGGAAAAATCCAGCAGGTTGTCGGCGATCAAGAGATAGTCGGTCTCGTAGTGCAGGTATCCCGGCAGGTAGTTCCAGTCCGGGTGATCGCACGAGAAGTTATCGGGCAGTGACTCGGTGCGTGCGAGCGCAGGCTCGCCCATCCAGACGAACACCCATTTGTTCTTCACGGCGACTGGATAACTGCGCACCATTGCCTTTGGCGGCACTGCATCCAGGCCCGGTGCCTCGATGCACGTGCCGGTCGCGTCGAACTTCAGGCCGTGATAACCACACCGCACGCACTCGCCTTCCTTGCGGCCCTTCGAGAGCGGCGCATGCCGATGACAGCAACGATCTTCGAGGGCAACGATCGCGCCGCCGGCCTTGCGAAACAGCAACACCGGTTCGCCGATCACCGTACGGGTGAACAAACCGTCGGCGGGCACTTCGTGGTCCCAGGCGATGACGTACCAGCAGTTGCGGATGAACATCGTGATCTCCCGACTAAAGATGCGTCTTCAGGGCGATCGTGGGATCGCTCGCCACGCTGGGATGCGGACTTCTGCGCGCCTACTGACGCGATCGCCGATCGCGAGCGCGCCCGCCTCGGACGTGCGTATGCACGCATCGTACGCGGCGCAACAACAGGCACGGCACGGCGCGTGCCGTTGGACGAGCGGGTATGAGGAAGCAGCGACCGGGAACGATGCGCTAGTGGCCGACCCAGCGCAGGAGTGCATGCAGCAGAGCCGCGGGCATGATCGTGAACAGCCCCGACAGCGCGAACGAGAGCCAGATCAGCAACACAACGGCGAAGGTCATCAGGCCCGCGACCAGTGCACTCAGAGCGCCCATCAACACCATGGTGGCCCGCGAAAACACCGGACGCTCCCGGGCGATCGGCTGGAGAGTCGCACCGAGGCGACCGAGCGCCTTGTAGCGCCGCGTCGTCGGCGGAAAGATCGAAACGACTCCTCCGCCGAGCAGACCACCACGGGCCGGGCCGCCTCCGGCAATCGCCATGTGCAGCGTCCAGCCCTGCAAGCCGGTGCTGCCCTTTTCGATGATCTCGTGCAGTGCTGCGGCGAGCGTGTCGGGGTCGCGCGTCAAGCGCACCGCGGCTGCGTCCGCCATGTACTTGCGCCGGCGCCACGCGAACGAAACCAGCGGCTCCAGCAGGGAGTTGCTGACGATGCCGCTCACAAAACCCGACATCGCGACCGGGCCCATCAGCGGCATCATTGCCCACTCCCGCCAGGTCAACTGGTTCTTGTTGGCTTGCCTGTCGCGCTGGTTGCTGCTGTTTGTCTGTGCCTCGTCCTGCTCGGCCGGGCGGAACGGATCGGCGACGTCATGGATCAGTTTCGCGGCGCCCGCGCGCGTCGGCCAGAGGAGCGTGCGGATCAGGCGTGCGACGTTGTAGAACTCGTTACGGCTGCCGAGCACGCCACCCAGGCGCGCAAGCAAACCGAACACGGCGAACGTCACCGCTGCGCGCAGCCCGATCGGCATGTCGCCGCCGGCGATCGAGCCGATCAGATGCGCCAGCGCGCCTTGCATCTCGGCACGACTGAGCGTCGTGAGCAGTCCTTCGCCGGCCAGGATGGTGGTGTGCGCTTCGTCGCGACCGAATACCGCGGCATTGATGCCGCCCGGGATGATGCGCACGTTGGGTGGCGGAATGCTTGCAGCAAGCGCCATTTCCTCCACCACGTTGATGAGGCGCTGTTCCGCGAGTACGGCGCTCGCCGGCGCCCGGCCCGGCAATTCGCTGGCGTCGAAGAGCGGCGATCTCTTGAGCGCACGGTTCAGCGCGAGAACAATCACGCCCATCACGAGCAACCCCGGAATCGCGGCAAGCGCGGCGGCGCGGACCAGTCGCGTGTATGTGAACGTCTTTTCGTCGAAGAGCGGATCGATATAGCGGCCAAACCCACCCAACACGTCCGGCATCGGCACGATCACGTTGACGATGTCCACTAGCAGGCCGAGCAAGCATATGAGCAGCGGCGAGAGGAGAACCGCAACCACCAGTGTGAGCACCGCAATGGCAAAAACGCAGGCATACGTGATGCGCCACGAGGCGCGCCGGTGGCGCGCGATGGCGGCGAAAAAGTCCTCGCGTTCCGGCGCGGTCCACGGAACCCAGCCGCGCTCCTCGGCTTGCATCCTGCGCGCGGCCGCGGGACCGATCGTCCTGGCGCGGGCGGCGTCACGGTCAAACAGAGGACCGGCGGCCATCTGCGGCGAACTCATGGCGGTCTCGCTTTCAGCTCATGTCGGGCAACTGGTTGTACGGATGTCGTGGATCGTGGTCCTGAGGCACGAAGCTGGGCGCGCTGCAGGGCAAACGAAGTTCAACAGAAAGGCATACGGATTCGCGCTGGCGCACCGGCCAGCTGCGATGCTGAATGTCGGACAGACGTCGCGCGCGGTACCGTTGCGCGTACGGAAAGGAGCGCGCGATGACCTATGTGCTTTATTACTGGCCCGGCATCCAGGGCCGCGGTGAGTACGTGCGGCTGGCGCTCGAGGAGGCGGGCGCGAAGTACGTCGACATTGCGCTTGTCCCGGAAGAAGATGGCGGAGGCGTACCGGCGCTCGAGCGTTACCTCGAGGGAGCCGACGTGACGCGACCTCCCTTCGCAGTGCCGTTCCTTAAGGCCGGCCGGCTGCTGCTCGGGCAAACGCCGAACATCCTGCTCTATCTGGGCGGCCGCCTCGGACTGGCGCCGCGCGATGAAGCCGGCAAGCTGTGGACGCACCAACTGCAACTGACGATCGCGGATCTCATCGTCGAGGCGCACGACACGCATCACCCGATCGGCAGCGGCCTTTATTACCACGAGCAGAAACGCGAAGCGAAGCGGCGGGCGCGCGACTTCCTGGCGCATCGCCTGCCGAAGTTCTACGGCTACTTCGAGCGTGTGTTGGAGCGCAAGCTCGGCCGCGGCCCTTGGCTCGTCGGCACCCGGCTTACGTATGCGGACCTGTCGCTGGCGCAAGTTGTCGCCGGGCTCCGATACGCGTTTCCGAAGGCGAGTCGCAGTGAGCTGCGAAGTCGTCCGCACCTGCGCGCGCTGCACGATGCAGTGTTCGACCGGCCGCGCATCAAGCGTTATGTGGCGTCGTCGCGGCGGCTGGCGTTCAACGATGACGATCTGTTTCGGAAGTATCGGGAGTTGGATGCGTGAGGGGGTCGGCGCGTGCTCCTTCGTCTTCCGCCGGTGCCGGCGCCCCAGCTTCTTCGTCCCACCCATACCGTTTCGGCGGCGCGACGTCGAGTCGCCTGAACAACAATGCGAGCAGCACGCCAAGAACCGCCGCCGCGAGATGTGTCTCCCAAGAGATCTCTGGCGGCATCGGCAGGAAGCCCAGGGCCAGCGATCCGTACATGAAAGAGACGATCAGCGATGCGGCGATCGCGCGCCGATCCCGTCGCAGCAAGCCCGCGATAAAAACATAGGCGGCCAGGCCGTAGATCAGTCCGCTGGCCCCGAGATGCACGGAACTACGGCCGAACAGCCACACCACGAGGCCCGGAGCAAGGTAGATCACGGGCAGCGCTCTGAGCGCGGATTGGGGATATAGAAACAGCATCGCGCTGCCGAGCACGATGAGCGGCAACGTGTTGGCGATCAGATGCATGAAGCCGGCGTGCACCAGCGGGGCGAAGAAGATGCCCGCGATACCGGCAGTTTCACGCGGGCGCACGCCGAAGGGATCGGGGTCGACGCCGAAGCCCCAGTTCATCAACTGGATGAGCCACAGCAGCGCGACGAAACCACACGCGAGCCGCACCGCCAGCCGGAAGTGCGCGCGCGACTGGGCGGTGTGCGTGTAAGCAGGGTCAGGGACGGGAAAGTGCAGCACGAGGACGAAACGCGACTGTGGATCAGAGCACTACCGCGCATCCCACGCGGCAATGATCTCGTCCTGGCACGCGCGATAGTCGGTGTGGCGCGGCTTCCACCCGGGAACGCTCGGCTTGGGCGCCTGCGTGGGCATGGCGTGATCGCACTGCTGCACGTGTTCCTTGCGCACCACCAGCCGCA
>DASQAE010000595.1:0-1513 GCA_035635915.1 Burkholderiaceae bacterium
CGCGCCGCTTCGCGCAGGAAGCGGAATTGCTGCAGATTCATGGCGCGGCGGCCTTGTTGAGTTTTGTCGGCGACCCGGACCGGGGCGGCAAGTATAGGGAGGCGCGCAAGCCAAGGCATAGCTTGTGGCTGCCATACACCAGCTAGTTGTACAACCCTAGACGACCCCAATATCTTGATGTTGCAGCGACCTGGCCTAGCGTGAACAGTTTGCCGATCTCATCTACTGTGCAACGTGCAGCGGGTGTACGCTGCGCACTCGAATCTCGAACACCGACGATCGCGCGACTTCCGAGCCTCTAGCTTTTCTTTCCGAGCCATAGGCGAGGAATCTCGGTTCCGCGATCTCCGAGATCCCTCGCCCCTGGCTCGGGATGACAAACCGGTGGCCCACGTCCGGCAAGCCCGGACCGCTCGCGGCGAGATACGCGACCAGCAGGAGAACCGGCGGATGAAACTCGACCAGGCGCAGCTATTGCTCGACGAGCAACCGATCTCGATCGACGTGCTGCTGGAGAAGTACGCGAAAGGCGACGAGAAGTCGGTCGACGACGTGCGCCGCCGCGTCGCGCGCGGCCTGGCCGTGGTCGAGAAACCCGAATTGCGTGCCGAGTGGGAAAAACGCTTCTATGACGCGATGACCGCCGGCTTCATTCCCGGCGGACGCGTGAACTCGGCCGCAGGCACGGGCATCGCGGCGACGTTGATCAACTGCTTCGTGGAACCGGTTGGCGACGCGATCACCGAGACCCGCAATGACGTGCCGTCGATTTACGGCGCGCTCCAGCAGGCGGCCGAGACGATGCGCCGTGGCGGCGGTGTTGGTTACGATTTCTCCGCCATCCGCCCGCGTGGCGCGATGGTCCACGGCACGCACTCGCGCGCCAGCGGTCCGCTCTCCTACATGCGCGTGTTCGACAAGAGCTGCGAAACGCTGGAATCAGCCGGCGCGCGCCGCGGCGCGCAGATGGGGATGATGCGCTGTGATCACCCCGACATCGAAGATTTCATCCACGCCAAGCACGATGGATCGTTGTCGAATTTCAACATGAGCGTGGCCGTCACCGACACGTTCATGCGCGCGGTGGAAGCCGACGGCGAGATCGAGCTCTGGCACGGCGCCGAACCGTACGACAAGGAAAAAGGTTATCAGCGCCAGGATGGTTCGTGGGTCTACCGCACGGTGCGCGCGCGCGAGTTGTTCGACCAGATCATGCATTCGACGTACGACCACGCCGAACCGGGCGTGGTGTTCATCGATCGCGTGAACGGCGACAACAATCTGTCGTACGCGGAGACGATCGCGGCGACTAACCCCTGCGTCACGGCAGACACTCGTTTGCATACGCAGCACGGCATGGTGCCTATCGGTGAACTGCAGGCTTTGTCGTTGCCGCTCGAGGTGACGGTCGATCGGCGCTCGTTGCCCTCCGCGCAAGACAGTGCCGAGCGCGGCACCGAAGTTCGCGCAGCCAAACCCGCATTCCTGACTGCTGTCGAAGCGGACGTCTACC
>DASQAE010000596.1:0-5459 GCA_035635915.1 Burkholderiaceae bacterium
CACATCGTTTTTACCGGTGCCCGCGTCACCTCGTCCCTGTACGCACTCGCCAACGGCGCCTCGACCTTCACCGTTGGGGTATTGATGGCACTTTTTGCACTGGTACCGATGTTGACGGCAGTGCGCGCGGGAAAATGGCTCGACCGCGTAGGACCGCAGCGCCCGCTTGCAGCGAGCAGCACGCTGATCCTGCTTGGAATCGTGCTGCCAGCAGCGTTTCCTTATCAGGTCGCGGATCTCGGTCCGCTGCTGGTCGGTGTGGCGCTGATCGGCACCGGCCAGATGCTGACGCAGATCACGGTGCAGGATCTCGTCGGAAGGTCGGCAGCGCCGCACGAACGCACCATCGCATTCTCGTGGCTGGCTCTCGGAGCCTCAGTATCCGGTTTTACCGGACCGGTCAGCGCCGGCTTCATCATCGATCACCTGGGACATCGCGCCGCGTTCGCGCTCTTTGCCGCCGTGACGCTGGCGATGTTCGGCCTGCTCGCCTGGGTATGGCGCACGTTGCCGGGACCGGCCGGAGCGGGTTCGTTGAACGACGAGCGCCCGTTTTTCGATCTGCTGCGCGAAAAACCTGTGCGCAACATCCTCATCACCACGACCTTGATTTCGATGTCGTGGGACCTGCAAACGTTCATGGTGCCGGTGCACGGAACCCGGGTCGGACTTACGGCGTCGCAGATCGGCCTCGTGCTCGGCAGTTTTGCCGTCGCCACGTTCACGATCCGGCTGGCGATGCCGTGGCTGTCACGCACTTATCGCGAGTGGCAGGTACTGACGTTCACCCTGTTCACGGCCGCGCTGGCGTTCAGTCTGATGCCGCTGCTCGACAGCCTGTTGCCGCTCGCAAGCTGCGCGTTCCTGCTTGGTCTCGGTCTCGGTGCCGCGCAGCCGAACGTCATGTCGCTGCTGCACGAGCGCACGCCGACCGGGCGGGTCGGCGAAGCACTGGGTCTGCGCACCACCATCATGAACAGCAGCCACGTGGTTTTACCGCTTGTTTTCGGCGCGGCGGGCGCAGTGATCGGCGCCGCCGCGGTGTTCTGGATAATGGCCACGATGCTGGCCGGCGGGGGTTATGCTTCCGCCCGCCGGTTGCCGGACGAGCGATAAATGGAGCGATGAACGTTCCGCCCTTTGCCCGGCTTGGACCGGCTGAACTGACCGAGTCACTGGATGCTGCGCTTGCGCGCTGGGATGGCCACAGCCCATTGTGGGTATTCGGCTACGGTTCACTGATCTGGAAGCCCGAGCTCGAATTCGATGCCCGGGTTCCGGCGCGGGTCTTCGGCTATCACCGGCGCCTGTGCCTGCGCTCGATCCGCTATCGCGGCTCGTTCGATTGTCCGGGGATCGTCGCCGGCCTCGACCGCGGCGGGTGCTGCGCCGGGGTCGCGTACCGGATCCGGCCGGAACGCCTGCGGGTGCAGTTCGAACGCCTGTGGGAACGGGAAATGTTCATGGGTTCCTATGACGCCCGCTGGCTGCGCGCGCAGCGGCTCGACGAGCATCAGCAGCTACAGGCGCTCGCGTTCGTGGTCCGGCACGATGCGCCCAACTACGCCGGCCGCCTGCGCGAGCCGGAATTGATGGAGATCCTGACCCGCGCCTGCGGTCATTACGGCTCCAGCCTGGACTACCTCTTGCGCACCGTCGAAGGGCTGCGCTCGCACGGCGTGCCCGATCCGCACCTCGAGCGGCTGGCACTCAAGGCGCAGCATCTGCTCGCTGCTCTCGATGTGGCGCAACCACAGGTGGTGGCGACATGAGCATCCAGAACCTGCGCCAGGAATACAAGCGCGGCTCGCTCGACGAGGAGCACGCCGACGCCGACCCGGTCAAGCAGTTCGGCCGCTGGTGGGACGAAGCGCTGGCGGCCGAAGTGCCGGAGGCCAACGCAATGACGCTGGCGACGGCCGATGGAGCGGGCAAACCGTCGGCGCGCACGGTGCTGCTGAAGGGATTCGACGACCACGGTTTCGTGTTTTTTACCAACTATGAAAGCCGCAAGGGGGAAGAACTGGTAGCCAATCCCTTCGCGGCGCTGCTTTTTTTCTGGCGCGAACTGGAACGCCAGGTCCGGCTCGAGGGCCCGGTCGAACGTGTCGCGGCCGAGGAATCGGACGCCTATTTCCGCAGCCGGCCGCTGGCGAGTCGCATCGGCGCCTGGGCGTCGCCGCAAAGCAAGGTGATTTCCGGCCGTACCTGGCTGCTCGCGCGCGCAGCCGAAATGGGCCTGCGCCATGGGCCGAATCCCGGCCGACCGCCCTACTGGGGCGGATATCGCCTCAAGCCCACGGTGCTCGAATTCTGGCAAGGCAGGGCGTCGCGCCTGCACGACCGGTTGCTCTATACCCGCGACGGCGGCTCCTGGACCCGCGCACGCCTGGCCCCGTGAGGGCTACAGGCGTCTACAGTTGGTCGAAATGGCCCGCCGCTAGTCGCTTCACGCTAATCCACCCGACGATGTTTGGCTCGAGTTCGTGTGAGGGCCCGCTCTCACTGGCTAGAATCGCGGGTGGGAGCAGGATGAAACCCGGATTCGACCCCAAGGGGCATAAATGAGCAATGAGCAGATCTCGATCATCATCGTCGAAGACGAACCGGAGTTCCGGCGTCGTTTCGCGCAAATCATCGAAAGCGAGCCGAGCATGCGCCTGGTCGGCGTTGCGGCGAACAAGCGTGAAGCGCAGGCGGTAATCGAAAAAGAAAATTTCGACGTCATGCTGATCGACCTCGGCCTGCCCGATGGCAACGGCATCGAGTTGATTCGCAGCGTCAGCGCCAAAAAACCCGACTGCGACATCATGGTGGTGACCGTGTTCGGCGACGAACAGCACGTGGTGTCGTCGATCGAAGCCGGCGCAACGGGCTACATCCTCAAGGACTCCACGCCGGCCGATGTGATTTCGTGCATCCGCCTGCTGCGCGCCGGCGGCTCGCCGGTCAGTCCGGTGGTCGCGCGCAGCGTCTTGCGCGCCATCCGCAACCGGATGGGCGCCTCGCCTGCGGCGCGCAACGTCGACCCGCAGAACAACCCGCTTTCGGCGCGCGAGACCGAAATCCTGCAGTTGCTGGCGAAGGGCATGAGCTTCAACGAAATCGGCGAGATTCTCGGCATCTCGCCCCACACCGTGACCGCGCATATCAAGAAGATCTACCGCAAGCTCGCGGTGCATTCGCGTGGCGAGGCGGTCTACGAGGCCACTCAGATGGGCCTGCTGAAGCACTGAGGCCACGCCTGAAGATCCGACCGACGACGGACTGCCGACAAATTGACCTGCGTATGAGCGCCCTGTGGCGCGCAAGCTGGCTGCTTGTGCTTGCCGCCGCGGCGCTGTTGCAGGTCACTTCCGCGCGCGCCGAGCCGATTCGCACCGTCGAATGGACACCGACCGCTGTCGGTGCCGCGCCGGCCCCGGATGCGCACTGGCTGACCTTCGATCTGCCGCATCGGTGGACTGCCGGCGAGGGCACGCCGTTGCAGGGTGTCGCCATGCGGATGAAATTCAAGCTGGCGGAAGCACCGACCGAAGCCTGGGCAATGCTGCTCACGACTGCGCCCGACGGCGGGCGCGTCAGCGTCAATGGACGTTTTATCGGCGCGATTCCAATGCCGCACGAAAGCGCGGAAGTGCGCTGGCGCCGGCCGCATTTGCTGGCCATCGACCCCGGGCTGCTGAAGGAGGGCGAGAACACGCTGCTGATCCAGACCGCGTATCGCAGCGGCGTGCACACGCTGGCCGGGGTCGAAGTGGGGCGGCTGATGCAGATGTCGCCGCGCTACGAGCTGCAGTTCTTTTTCTCGTACACCCTCACCTGGATCGGGGCGACGGTCGCGGCAGTGATCACGCTCGTTTTCGGCGTGTTATGGCTGCGTCGGCGTGAACCGATGATGGGCCTGCTGACCGCAGCGGCCGCGCTGTGGGTGTTGCGCAGCGGCTTTTTCCTGGTCGAAGCGATGCCGGTCGATCTGCGCCTGCCGTTGCGCTTCGCCTACTACATCGCCAATGGTGGTTTCGCCGCGGTAATGACCATCATCCTGCTGCGCCTTTCGGCACGTGGCGCGCCGCGGGTGCAATGGATGATCGTGGCCTATGCGCTATTCGGCCCGGTGCTCTTCCTCATCACCAATCAATACGCCGCGCCGTACCTGGACCAGTTCTGGATCCCAAGCCTGATCATTCTGACCGGCGCCGCGCTGGCGATTGCGATGAACGCGCGCAGCCGGCAGCGTGAAGCGCCGCAGGTCACGGTTTTGATCGCGATGGCCATCGCAGCAGCAGCGGCGGTACACGACTTCATGCTGACGCGCGGCGCGACGCTGGGCACCAGCACGCTGGCGTTGCACTGGGCGGGACCGATCCTCCTCATCGCGCTTGCCACGCCGATGGTGGACCGCTTCGTGCGCATCCTGCGTGAAGCCGAAACCGCGCGCGACGAACTCGAGACCCGGGTGCGCGAGCGCGAACAGCTTCTCAAGCGCAACTTCGAGCGCCTGCGCGAATCCGAGCGCGGTCAGGCGCAGGCGCAGGAACGGCAGCGGATCATGCAGGACATGCACGATGGCCTGGGAAGCCAGCTGCTCTCATCGTTGATGCTGGTCGAGCGCAAGGGTGTGACGCAGGAACAGATGGTCCAGATCCTGCGCGAGTGCATCGACGACATGCGGCTCGCAATCGACGCGCTCGCGACCGAGGATGCGGGCCTGCTCTCGGCGCTTGGCAACCTGCGTTTCCGCATGGAGCCGCGCCTGAAAGCCGCCGGCATCGAGCTCGCGTGGACCGCGCGTGGGCTGCCGGAAGAAATCGACATTCATCCCGACGCGGTGCTGCCGATCCTGCGCATCGTGCAGGAAGGGCTGACGAACGCGCTCAAGCACAGCCGCGGCCGCGCGGTGCACGTTGTCATCGCCCTGGAGGAAGGCGGCGATGCACCGTGGCTCAACATCCGCGTGACCGACAATGGACGCGGAATCGTGCAGGAAGGTGTCGGCGGGCGTGGCCTTCTTAACATGCGTTCACGCGCACAGCGCATCGGCGCCCAGTTGAAGCTCGAGACCGTGCCGGGCGCGGGAACTCTGGTGCAGCTGCGCTATCGCATCGAGCCGCAGGACACGAATACCCTCACGCGCGCCACGCAAATGCCGCTCAACACGCAGGCAGTGATCGAACGGGTGCGCCAGGGATAAGGCTGCGCTTCCCCTTCCTCCGTCGACGTGAGTCGGGCATCCAGCTTGCTTGGTTTGTTGAGTACCCTACTCGGCAACGGAGAAATGCACCATGTTGCAACCGGCGCGCACGCGATTCGTTCGACTAGCCCTCATCGAGGGCGCGGTCATCGCGCTCGGATTCGCTTTGCTCGGCTTGCTTGGCGTCGCCGCCTGCGTCATTGATCCGCAGCTCTACGCTGCAACGCTGCTGCCGCCGGCAAACTGACGCCGCCGATCCGGACCG
>DASQAE010000597.1:0-3674 GCA_035635915.1 Burkholderiaceae bacterium
TCGAGCGCCCGCGCCAGAAAACCGAGATTGGTGATGGTGCCGATGCCGGGCAGTGTGACCGAGCCGCGGATGACGCCGATGTTCAGGCCGGCACCCAGCGACCCGAGGTTCTGCGCCGCATCGATGATGTTGGAGCCACCACCGCGCGCGCCGAAGTTCGTGCCGCCGATGACGCTGGTGTCGTTGCTGTTGCTGCTGGAAAAACCGCCGAGAGCCTGCCACTGGACGCCGAATTCGGCGGTCTTGTCCGCGGTCACTTCGACGATCAGCGACTCGATCACGACCTGCGCGCGGCGCACGTCGAGTTTTTCAATGGTTGCACGCAGGTTGCGGTAGAGCGGTTCCGGCGCGGTAATGATGAGCGAGTTGGTTGCCGCATCCGGCTGGATCATGCCGGCGAGCCCGCCGGCTGCACCACCGCCGCCGCCACCCCCGCCTGCGCTGAGCGTCTGCTGCGCCGGTGCCGAAGGAGGTGCTTGAAGCCCGGCCTGGCCGCCTGCAGCTGGCGCGGGCGAAAGGCCACCGCCACCGGTTTGCGGTACGAAGGAGGGATCGGCCGCGACGATCGCACGCAACAGCGGCGCGAGTTTGGTCGCCTCGGCATTGCGCAGATAAACCACGTTGATGTTGCCCGGCGTGACGCTGGGCTGGTCGAGACGCTCGATCAGCTGCTTGGCAAGGTCGCGCCGCGCCGGACTTGCGGCGCGCAGGATAAGAGTGTTGGTGCGCGTCTCGGCAAGCACCTGCACGCGCTGGCCGCCGTCGGTTGCCTGGCCGGCGGCCCGTGCCGATTCATCGAGCACGCGGTTGGCAATCGTGGCGATTTCGCTGGCAAGCCCGTGCTTCAGCGAAATGATCTCGGCTTCCGCCGTGGATGGCGAATCGAGCGCTTCGATGATGCGCGCGATACGGCGCAGGTTGTCGGCGTAATCGGTAATGACGAGCGAGTTGTTCGCACCGACCGCCGAGATGGTGTTGTTGGGCGCGATCAGCGGACGCAGAACCGGAACCATGTTGGTCGCCGATTCATATTGCAAGCGGAAAACCTGCGTGACGATCTGATCGCCACGCGGCGCCGTCTGTTCCGGTTGTACGACGCGGCCACCCTGCAACTTCGCATCGGCCTCCGGAAGGATGCGCGCGACTCCTCCAGGTTGGCCCGATTCGACAATAGTGAAACCTTGCAGGCGCAGCGCGGACAACAGCTGCTCGTAGGCTTGCTGCTTGGTGACCGGGCGTTCGGTGACGAGATTGATCGTGCCCTTGACGCGCGGATCGATGACGAATGTGCGATTTGTGAACTGACCGATCGCGCGCACGACCGCTTCAAGGTCGGCGCCGACGAAGTTCAGCATCACCGTTTCTTCGCCCGGCTTGGGCGCGTTGGCGGCATTGTTGGGCGGCTTGGTGCCGCGCGCCGGAGCCTGCTGCGCGGCAGCCGGTGCCGCGGGCAACACGAGCGCGCACACGACCGCCCATGCGATCGGCTTCATGATCGCGTCGAACGCCGGGGATGGCTTTTCCCCTGCGCTTGGCCTTGCGCGCAGATCGTTCATATCAGGATCCAAAGTTCAGAATCGCGGATTCGCCGTCGCGCCTTCCAAGCAGCGAAATCAGCCCGGTGAGTTGCGTCTTGACTGCTGGGTCGGTTCCAGGAAGAGCCCTGGCAACACCTTGAAAGCGTAAGCGCCCACCTTCGGCGATTGTGCCACTGCCCGTCAGCTCGAGGGGGCCTGAAATGGTTAGCAAGTTCAGTTGAGTTCCAGGAAACACGCCGTTGGTCAGTAACCGGTAGTGACCGAACGGCGACACGGGCGTTAGGTTGCTCGAGGCAAATTGCCACTCGGCTGTGACGTTGCCTTGAAACCGGCGCGGTTCGATTGCAAGCCGATCCCAGGTCACCGCAAGCACGCCGCCCGGCCGCACGGTGTTCCAGGGCGCGCCCAAGCCAATCAAGAGTGACGCGGGCAGTCGCAACGTCGTCGGGCCAGCCTCCACGCGGCCATTCAACCCGGCGCGCACGCGCAACGGCTGCACTAGCGCCGAAGGATGAGCCAGGGTCAGATCGACCGATCCCATGAGCAGAGCAAGCGGCGAGAGTTTCCAGGTCAAACGCTCCGGAAGGCTGGCTCGCATCGAACCTGGCGCGCTGCCCGAGGCAAGCACGAGCGTCGCATCGCCGCCCCAGAACGAGCCGCGCGTCTCCGCGAGATCGACCCTGCCCAAGGTCGCGGATCGCACCAATGCGCTCATCCATTGCGCTGGCGCAAGCACGAACGTCGCGATGACGATCGTGGCGAGCGCGACGAGGCCGTAGCCGATCCAGCGCAGCATCGTCTTGTCTCACTTCCGGGCCAGTCGCAACGCCAGTTCGACGTCGACGTTGCCGGGGGTCGGGGTTGAATTTGCGGTTACGCTGGTCGCGCGTCCGCCAAGTTCACGCTCTACGCTGGCAAGCCAGATCGCCCACCCTGCATAGGGCACGTTCGCAAACGTGAGTTGCAGGTCACCGTCCGAAAGCGGTACCACGCGGGCTGCCTTTAGCCCGGCCGCTGCCAGCGACTTTTCAACCGCGGTGCGGGTTTCCTGCGGCGAGAGTGTGGCGACCTGCGCGCGTGAGCGCAGGTTTTTGACTTCGGCGAGCAGCGCATCAAGCTTGGCAGCCTGGGCACGTGCCTGCGGCAATCCGCGCTCGAGCCGCGTAATGCCGGTCGCCGCGGGTTCGATGGCCGCCAGATAGAAGATTGCAGCGACAACGATGGCGCAAAGGGCGATGAGCACGGATTTTTCGCGTGGCGATCGTTCGGCCCAGAACTGGAGGAAACCGTCCATGTCAGCCTCCGCTCGGCGCCAAGCGAGCTGAACCGTCGGCTTCGAAGCGCAGGTTCAGCCCTTGCTGGATCGCCTGTGCGCGCAACGCGTTCTGCAAGCCCGGGTTGTCGGCGGTGCCGGGCTTGAACTTGACCTTCAGCGTGCCCTCGCGAAACTCGAGACCCGCGACGCTTCCGAGCGGAGCAGTCGACAAGAGCTGCGCCAACTGCGCGTTGAGCACGGAAAAATCGTCGGCAGAGGCAAGTCCAGCGCGCGCACGCAGCCCGCTCAATTCGCGCTGCGTCTGCAAGACCACCAGGCCGGGATCGCCGAGCGGCGCCGCCCCGGGGAAGGTGCTGCGAAACGCGTTCTCCATCTGTGCGCGCAAGTCGCGCGACTCAGTGTCCAACTTGAAGAAATATGCGTTCATGCCAGCAATGACCGTCGCAATCGCGACCACGGCCCAGACCAGGGGCCCTTTTAGCGTTGCAAAAGTGAGTTTCGGCAGCCCGGCGACCGAAAGGCCGCCGAAAAGGCCACCTTGTGCAAACGGTCCCTGCAGCAGGTTGACGCCGGTTTCGGCAGCGCTCACGTCGACGTCGCGTTGTGAGACGTCGATCTGCAGGCCGGTCTCGCGGCCGAGCGCCTGCAGTTTTGCGGAATCGCGGCCAAAGACCCAGAGTCGTTTGACACCGAGCTGGCGCGCCGCAAGCGCAACCGGCGCCGGGAGGCCGGTCGTTTCCAGATCGAACGCAAATCCCTCGTGGCGCCCGCTGCGCGCGATGCCGCGACCGCGATCGACACGTACGGCGAGCACGCCGGCGGCCGGCGCAGGCACGGAGTAGATCTCGCTGTAAGCGGCA
>DASQAE010000598.1:0-8436 GCA_035635915.1 Burkholderiaceae bacterium
TCGGCCTGATGCTTGGCCTCTATATTCCGCCGTACCTGAACACGTGGTACCAGCAGGCGGTGCGACTGATCGGTGGTTGAACCATGTCGAGCACAACCCACGACATTGCCCCGGCTGACCAGTCAGGAGCCATCGACATGCGAGTCGTGCGCGTCGACTCGACCGAATGGTCGCAACTTGCGGCCGAGGTTGCGCGCAAGCGTGGGCGTCTGATTGCCTTGTGGGGTGCCGATCGCACCGACATCGGCGAGGGCCTGGTCGTTTACGCCGCATTCGCCAGCCTTGAACGGCTTGAGCTGGTACCGGCGTTGAAGGGATTTCGCGGCCTTGTATGCGCGCAACTGCCACTTCATGGCGGCGATTCCTATCCCGATCTGACACCGCACTTCGCTGCCGCGAATCGCATGCAACGCGCAGCGCACGACATGACGGGCGTGCGCGCGGACCGTGCCATCGACGAACGGCCGTGGCTGCGCCACGAGGCGTGGCCCGCGGACTACTTCCCGCTGCGCAACGATGCACTTGAACGCGCGCCCCCGGTTTCCGATGAACCGGGCTACCGGTTCGTGCAGGTTGCCGGCGACGGCGTACACGAAATTCCGGTCGGGCCGATTCACGCCGGCATCATCGAGCCTGGGCACTTCCGCTTCTCCATCGTCGGTGAAAAAGTGCTGCGCCTGGAGGAGCGGCTCGGATACGTACACAAGGGGATCGAACGCCGCTTTCAGCAGATGGCTGCCAACGATGGTTACCGCCTGGCCGGCCGAGTTTCCGGCGACTCGACCGTGGCCTATGCGTGGGCTTATTGCATGGCGCTGGAACATGCCGCCGGTTGCGCAATCACGCCGCGCGCAGCCGCGTTGCGTGCGCTGCTGCTCGAGCGCGAGCGGATCGCAAACCACCTCGGCGACCTCGGCGCGCTCGGCAACGACACCTCATTCGCATTCGGCCTGGCGCAGTTTTCACGCCTGCGTGAGGACTGGCTGCGCGTCAATCAACATTTGTTCAGTCACCGCCTGTTGATGGACCGCGTTGTACCGGGCGGCGTATGTATCGACGTCGATCGCGCCGGGGTTGACGAAATGCTGGAGCAAGGCGTAGCGATACAACGCGAGGTCGGTGCGCTGCGCGCCATCTACGACGAACACGCCGGCATGCAGGATCGATTCATGGGCACCGGCATCGTCACGCCGGAGCTCGCGACGCGCCTCGGTCTGTGCGGGTTGGCCGCCCGTGCGAGCGGACACCCGCGCGATCTGCGCGTTGACTTCCCCTGCGCGCCCTACGATCGCCTGGACGTAAGAGTCGCCACGCTGCAGGCCGGCGACGTCGCCGCGCGGGTTGCGGTCCGGTTTGACGAATTGTTCGAGTCGTTGCGCCTGCTGCGTCTGCTGATCGCCCGGTTGCCCGACGGCGCAACCTGCGTCGACGTGCCGGTGCTCGACAAGGAGCAGTTCGGCGCCGGATGGATCGAAGGTTGGCGCGGCGAAGTCCTGGTCGCACTCGAAGCCGGGCCGGGGCAAAAGATCCGCCGCTGCCACTGCCACGATCCCTCGTGGCAGAACTGGCCCGTGCTCGAGCATGCAGTGATCGGCAACATCGTTCCCGACTTTCCACTTATCAATAAGTCATTCAACCTCAGCTATTCGGGGCAGGACCTCTGATGTTGCGCATGCTGCGCCAGATCGCGATCACCGGGCTCCCGAGCGAACCCGCGCCATATCCGAACGAACAATGGCGCGTGGCGAATGAGCGCACGGAAGCGGAAAAGATTCATGGCGACATCCTCGCGCTGCTTGGCCGCGCGTTGACGATCCGCCACGTGGATGCAGGTTCATGCAACGGCTGCGAGCTCGAAATCCACGCGCTCACCAACCCGTACTACAACATCGAGGGGCTCGGCATCCGCTTTGTCGCCAGTCCACGCCACGCGGATCTGCTGCTGGTCACCGGCCCGGTTGCACGCAACATGGAAGTGGCGGTCAGGCGCGCCTACGATGCCACGCCCGCCCCCAAATTGGTTGTCGCCGTGGGCGACTGCGGATGTACCGGCGGCATTTTCGGTGAGAGTTATGCAAGCTGCGGCCGGGTCGGCAACGTGCTGCCGGTCGACGTCGCCGTTCCGGGCTGTCCGCCGGCACCGATCGACATCCTGCGCGGCATCCCCACGGCCGTGACCGCCGCGATCGAACCAGCGCAGCGTTAAGATTCGCCGCTACTTGCAACGCTGCAATCACCATGGCAAACAAAAACTACGAATCCGACATCACCAGGTTCATTCGCGAGCTCAAGGCGAAAAATCCCGATCTGGACCGCAAGCAACGCGAGGGGCGGGCGATCTATTGGGACAAGCAACTGGATCCGGACGATCTGCAGCGCTGGAGCGCTTCGAACGTTCCGCAACCACCGTACGTCTACCAGACGCGCTACTGATCCAGCGCCTTGCTCACGCCGGTTCGAGTGTCATCAGCGTGGCATTGCCGCCGGCCGCGGCGGTATTGATGCTGACGACCCGCTCGACCAGCAACCAGATCAACGGATAGTCACCATCGATCGGGGTGATGACGCGGGTTCTTCGCCCCGCGCGCGCGGCGAACTGGCGCCGCAATTGGGCCGCTCGATGCGGCTCCGAGCAAAGCGCCACGTCGACCGCTTCGTCATTGACGTCAGCCACCACGTCGATTGACGCGCGCACTTCGGGCGGAAGGTCCGCGGGCAGCAGCGCGCTCAAGCGGCTGGAGACGACGGCCTGATTGCCCGTCGCCAGCACCGCTGCAAGTTGTTCGACGAGTTGCGGCGTATCCGGGGCTTCGCATAACACCTTGCCCCGAGGCGGCAGCGTTTCCCGATTGGTTTCGCCGGTTGGCCCCGGCAGATCCATCACCCATCCGAGTGGCGTTGACGCGGCAAGGTGTGCGCAGCGCCGCGCGATGGATGCATCGCCGGTCCGCTCGGCCCATTGCCGAAGCGCTTCGAGCGCTTCGAGGCGTGGCCTATCCCCACGTCGAGCATCGAGCAGTGCGGCATCCATCGCCGCGGTACGCGGGCGGCGCAGCCGCTCCAGGTACAGCGGGCCGCCTGCCTTCGGGCCGGTGCCCGACAGTCCTTCGCCACCGAACGGTTGCACGCCCACCACCGCACCGATCATGTTGCGATTGACGTAGATGTTGCCGACGCGCGCGCGTGCGACGATAAAGTCGATGGTCTCGTCGATGCGACTGTGGATCCCCAGGGTGAGCCCGTATCCCAATGCATTGATCGCGTCGATCAACGCCCCGAGCTCTGCGCGCCGATAGCGCAGGACGTGCAGCACCGGGCCGAATACCTCGCGCTCGAGCACGCCCAGGTCCGGTATCTCGATGATGCTGGGCGCGCAGAACGTTCCGGCTTGCATCTGCGCCGGTTGCACCGTGAGCGAATGAACCTCGGCGCGCTGGCGCATCGACTGCACGTGCGTGCTGATGGTCTGCTGCGCCTCGGCGTCGATGACCGGCCCGACATCGGTAACAAGCGCGGCGGGATCACCGAGGTGCAGTTCCACCAGCGCGCCCTCGAGCATCTGTACCACCCTGTCGGCGACGTCATCCTGCACGCACATCACGCGCAAGGCCGAGCAGCGCTGGCCGGCACTATCGAATGCCGAGGTCAACGCATCGGCGACTACTTGCTCGGGCAAACAGCTCGAATCGACGATCAATGCGTTCTGACCGCCCGTTTCCGCGATCAGCGGAATCTCCACGTCATCAGCGCGTGTGGCCAGCGCGCGATCGATCAGCGCAGCGACATCGGTCGAGCCCGTGAACACCACACCCTGGACGCGTGGATCGCGGGTGAGCATTGCCCCGACACCTCCGTCGCCGGGAAGAAGCTGTAGTGCTGCGCGCGGGATTCCTGCGTCATGCAAGGTGCGTACCGCTACGGCAGCAACAAGCGGTGTCTGCTCGGCCGGTTTGGCGATGACAACATTGCCGGCGGCAAGTGCACCCGCGATCTGCCCGATAAAAATCGCCAGCGGAAAATTCCACGGCGATATCGCTACCACCACGCCCAACGCCGTGCCACGTTCGTCGAAGCCGGTCGAGCGGATGCGCGCGGCGTAATAGCGCAGGAAGTCGACCGCCTCGCGCACCTCGCCGTGTGCGTTGGCGAGTGTCTTGCCTGCCTCGTGCGTGAGCAACCACAGCAGCGTGTCCCGGTGCGCTTCGAGCGCATCAGCCGCTGCCTCCAGCATGCGCGCTCTTTGTGGCGCTGGTACGTTGGCCCAGGCTGGCGCATGAGCCGTTGCCGCGGTTAGCGCACTTTCGACGTCGGCTGCGCTCGCCTCGCGTACTTCGCCGATCACCTGCTCGCGACGCGCCGGATTCGTCACCGCACGCGCACTGCTTGCTGCGGCGCCTTGGGCAGCGAGAATCGGCGCGGCGGACCAGTTGCCTGCGGCGATTTGTGCGAACGAGCGCTCGAGCGCCGCAAGCGTTGGATCATCGTTCAAATCGATGCCCGCGGAGTTGCGGCGCTCGGCGCCGAACAGCGCTTCCGGCAGCGGGACACGAGGATGCGGCGCGCCGCCGTTAGCAGCAGCCAGATCGACCGGATCCTGCAGCAGCTCGTCGACCGTGACCGAACTGTCGACGATCCGATGTACGAACGACGAGTTGGCACCGTTTTCCAGCAAGCGGCGCACCAGGTACGCGAGCAGCGTTTCGTGCGTGCCGACCGGCGCGTAGATGCGGCACGGCCGATCGAGGTGCTCCGGTCCGACGACCTGGTCGTAGAGCGTCTCGCCCATGCCATGCAGACATTGGAACTCCCAGCTGCGCACGCCCGCTTGATCGGCCATCTGCATCACCACCGCGAGCGTGAGCGCGTTGTGGGTGGCAAATTGCGGATAAAGGGCCGGCGCGGCGGCGAAGAGCCGACGCGCGCACGCGAGATACGCAACGTCGGTGTGGATCTTGCGCGTGTAGACGGGGTAATCGGCCTGGCCCTCTTGCTGCGCACGCTTGACCTCGCTGTCCCAATACGCGCCCTTCACAAGCCGCACCATGAAGCGCCGTGCGCTGCGTGTCGCCAGCGCGGCGATCCAGTCGATCACGACTGGGCAACGCTTCTGGTATGCCTGCACCACGAAACCAAGGCCGTCCCACCCCTTGAGGCCGGGATCGAACGCCAACCGCTCGATCAGTTCCAGCGATAACGCAAGGCGCTCGCTTTCTTCCGCGTCAATCGACAGGCCGATGTCGTAACCACGGGCCAGCCGGCATAGTTGCGCCAGCCGTGGCAGCAGTTCGGCGTGCACGCGTTCCCGCTGCGCGCGCTGGTAGCGCGGATGCAGCGCCGAAAGTTTCACCGAAATGCCAGGACCTCCATGAATGCCACGTCCCGCGGCAGCGCGCCCGATGGCGTGGATTGCCGCCTCGTAAGCGACGTAATACCGCTGCGCGTCGGCGGCCGTCAGCGCCGCTTCGCCGAGCATGTCGTACGAGTAGCGGTAACCGCGCGCTTCCAGTGGTCGCGCTCGTTCGAGCGCTTCTTCGATCGTCTGCCCGGTAACGAATTGCTGGCCAAGAAGGCGCATCGCAAGATCGACGCCCTTGCGAATCAGCGGCTCGCCACCGCGCGCGAGCAGGCGGCTGAGTGCACTTCCAAGGCCGGCTTCGGAGTGCGTTGCGACCAGCTGGCCGCTGATCATCAGGCCCCATGCGGCGGCGTTGACGAACAACGACTCACTGCGCCCGAGGTGGGCGCGCCAGTCGCCGCGCCCGAGCTTGTCGCGAATCAGCGCATCGGCCGTGGCCGAGTCCGGCACCCGCAACAGCGCCTCGGCAAGGCACATCAGCGCAACGCCCTCCTGACTCGACAACGAGAACTCGCGCATCAACGCGTCGACCCCGCTCGATCTGCTGCGCCGTTCACGCAGTTCGTGTACCAGTGTGGCGGCCAAAGATCGCGCAGCCACGGCACGTTCTGGTTCCAGGCGCGCCTGCGGGATGAGTGCCGCGACGCATTCGGCCTCCGGACGGCGCAGCGCAGCCGCGATGGCGTCAAAGGTCGGGCTGGGTGCGGAAGAATCGGGCACTGCGCTCACGATCGGTACAGGCGGAAAACGAGGAGTGGCGCGCATTGTAGAAACCCGTGCGCCGCCGCTTGCGCCGTGTTCCTGGCCGGAAACCGCAAAACCGGCGTCCTGCGCGCAGCGTCGCCCTGCTACGCTGCGCGCCCTTGCCCGGTCCAGCGTGACGCGCCCGCATGTCCGATTCACCGTTCTACGACGTGTTGCCGGCGCTGCCACCAGCGGCAGCTGAAAGAGTTGTGCCCCAGATGATCGACGGTGTCGCCCTTGCGCGGCTCTACGGTGAGCCGCTGTTCAAGCTCCCGGAGGACCTTTATATCCCGCCCGACGCGCTCGAGGTGTTTCTCGAGGCGTTCGAAGGACCGCTCGACCTGCTGCTTTACCTGATCCGCAAGCAGAACTTCAATGTGCTCGATATCCCGATGGCGCGCCTGACCGAGCAGTACCTGGCGTACGTCGAACAGATCCGGCGCAGCAACCTGGAGCTCGCGGCCGAATACCTGCTGATGGCCGCGATGCTGATCGAGATCAAGTCGCGCATGCTGCTGCCGATGAAAAAAGCGGACTCCGGCGATGAAGCCGCGGATCCGCGCGCGGAGCTGGTGCGGCGCCTGGTGGAATACGAGCGCATGAAACTTGCGGCCGCGCGGCTGGACGAACTGCCGCGAGTCGGGCGCGACTTCGCGCGCGCAATCGTGGCGATCGAACAGACCATGACGCGGCACCTGCCCACGGTCGACGTCGTTGACCTGCAGACCGCCTGGAACGAAGTGCTCAAGCGCGCGCGCCTGCACGCGCACCATCACATCTCGCGCGAGGAACTGTCGGTGCGCGAGCACATGAGCCAGATCCTGCGCAAGCTCACGGGGCGGCAGTTCGTCGAGTTCGGCGACCTGTTCGACGCGACTCTGCTTGCAAAAGGCCTGCCGATCGTGATCGTGCACTTTCTCGCTTTGCTCGAACTTGCGCGCGAGAACCTGATCGAGGTCACGCAGGCAGCCCCTTTTGCCCCGATCTACATGCGCCTGGCGTACATGCCGAGCTGAACGTGGCGAAGACCGCGGCGCGACTGTCGATCCGGATCGAGCTCGAGTCCGGTCGCCTCGGCCCC
This sequence comes from Burkholderiaceae bacterium, assembly GCA_035635915.1. Taxonomy (GTDB): domain Bacteria; phylum Pseudomonadota; class Gammaproteobacteria; order Burkholderiales; family Burkholderiaceae_F; genus JAKANT01. The sequence goes on from DASQAE010000598.1 coordinate 7,182, forward strand.
GGCAAGGTTGCCCTGCTCGAGGGCGTCGCGCGCGAAGGCTCGCTCGCCGGTGCTGCCCGAGCGATGGGCATGTCGTACAAGCGCGCATGGGAGTTGCTGGCGCAGTTGAACGACATGTTCGACGACCCGGTCGCGGTCAGCCTGCCCGGGCGCAACATCGGCGGCGGGACGGAACTCACGCCGTTCGGAGCACGAGTGATTGCGCTTTATCACGCGGTCGAACGGCGCGCGGTGCAAGCCACGGCGGCTGCGACGGAAGAGCTCAGCGCGGCGGCCCGTGCGGGTCGGACAGCTGCGCGTCGTTCGCCGCGCCGGCAGCGCGCGTAGCGGCCACACCGCGCGCGATGGCGAGCGCGCCGGCATCCAGTGCAACGCTCTTGATGAGGCACCAGACCGAGAGGTCTGGCGTCAGTGCAAGCCGGTCGGCCGACTCGCGCGTGATGCGCGCGAGCAGCACCGTTGCGACGCCGACGCGCACCGCCACCTCGGTGTACGGCCCTGCGAGCGGCACGATCGACTCCACCACCCCTTCGATGCGATTGCTGATGCTGATGTCGCTCGGACGTGTGAGAGCAATTGCCACGTCGCGCGACCGAACCCGAACGCGCAGCGGGGTGCCGAGCGCAAGATCGACGCGCGGAACGTGTAGCTCGAATCCGCCGCAGTCGAGCGTCGAGAGTGCGTAACGACCGTCGTGGGCACTGACGGCACCGAAGACGAGCGCGCCAAGCTCGGCGCCGCCGAGGCGTTCACGCACATCGTGGCGCGCCAACACGTCCGCCAGCTGTCCGGCCGCGACCGCGCGCCCCTGCTCCAGAACGATCATCGCCGTTGCCACACGCAGCACCTCGTCGAGTGCGTGGCTGACGTACAAGATCGGCACGTCGTATTCGTCGCGCAGTCGTTCGATGTAGGGCAGCACCTCGGCCTTGCGCGCCGCGTCGAGCGATGCCAGCGGTTCGTCCATCAAGAGCAGCCGCGGTTGCGCCAGCAACGCGCGCCCGATCGCCACGCGCTGACGCTCGCCGCCAGACAACGTGTGGGGACGCCGCTCTAGCAACTCGCCGATACCGAGCAGTTGAACCACTGCATCAAGCGTTGCCCGCGGCGATCGCGCACGTGCGCCGGCGCGCCGGAAGCCGAACAACAGGTTCCGGCGGACACTCAGATGTGGAAACAGGCGCGGATCCTGGAACACCACCCCGAGCGCACGCCGTTCGACCGGCACGTTGATGCCCTGCGCGTCATCGAAAAA